>CAZREZ010000124.1:0-8079 GCA_964599115.1 uncultured Bacteroidales bacterium | reverse complement strand
AAAACTAAATATTTTTCTAAATCAAAGAATCCCTTCTAATTTTCTTATAAACATATTTTTTCAAACAATATTATTTATCATATCATACTATTTTTTACTTTTGCCTTTTGTGTAATTTAAAATTCATAAAATAATGAAAAAAACAGCTTTTACAATTTTCCACGAATCAATGGGGGCAAAGATAGTTCAGTTTGCCGGTTATAATATGCCTGTTCAGTTTGAAGGTATAAATATTGAACACCAAACAGTAAGAAACGGTATTGGAGTATTTGATGTTTCACACATGGGAGAATTTTGGGTGAAAGGACCAAAAGCATTTGAATTTGTCCAGGAGGTTACTACAAACGATGTAGCTAAATTAACTGACGGTAAAGTACAATACACTTGCTTCCCAAATGGAAAAGGAGGAATAGTTGATGATCTGTTAGTTTACCGGATAGATGCAGAAACTTATTTATTGGTTGTAAATGCTGCAAATATTGATAAAGACTGGGCATGGTGCAACGAACAAAACACAATGGGAGCAACTTTATACAATGCTTCCGATGAAATTGCACAATTGGCTGTTCAGGGTCCGCTGGCATTAAAAGCAATGCAAAAACTTACAAATGAAAACATTACTGACATGGAATATTACACCTTTAAAAAATTAAATTTTGCAGGTGTGAAAGATGTAATCTTATCAACTACAGGTTATACAGGTGCAGGAGGGTGCGAAATTTATATGTCAAACGAAGATGCTCCGAAAATTTATGAAGCTGTTCTGGAGGTAGGTAAAGAGTATGGAATTAAACCCATTGGCTTGGCTGCCCGTGATACTCTTCGCCTTGAAATGGGTTTCTGCCTTTACGGGAATGATATTAATGATACAACTTCGCCAATTGAAGCTGGACTGGGCTGGATAACAAAATTTGTTGACGGCAACGATTTTATTGACCGTGAACTTTTGGAAAAACAAAAAGTAGAAGGTGTTGAACGAAGATTAAGGGCATTTGAAATGATTGACAAAGGAATCCCGCGTCAGCATTATGAAATTTGTGATAAAGATGGCAAGATGATCGGTGAAGTTACTTCCGGCACAATGTCTCCGATGCTGAAAATTGGAATAGGTATGGGATATATAGAAAAGGGATTTACAAAACTTGATACGGAAATTTATATTAAGATAAGAAATAAATTATTAAAGGCAAAAATCGTTAAGTTACCGTTTTATAAGGGATAAGAAACTATTAATTAGTCTGTCTATAAATTCAATTATGCTGATAATTATGGTCTTTTTGAATAACTTAGAAATATGATTACCCTGGATATGACTGGGGTTGTTTTGTAATTGAAACTTCAGATGGTGGTTATGCCATTATTGGATCAACTAACTCTTTAGGGGCAGGAGGTTATGATGTCTGGCTACTTAAAACAGATAGTGCCGGTGACACTTTGTGGACCAGTACCTATGGTGGTCCCGATAATGATGAAGGATACTGCCTGAGGGAAACCAGTGATAATGGTTTTATTATCGCAGCTTACAAAACGGTTCCTCAACAATACACCGACGGATGGGTATTTAAAACGGATGCCACTGGAAATATAGAATGGGAACATACCTTTGGTACAGAATTAAATGGTGAATCGGCATCGTCGCTGGTGCCTGCCGACGACAATGCTTTTCTTGTGTCCGGAAATGCAGGTAGCAAATCTTATGTTTTTAAAATTGATGCAGATGGAAATGTCATTTGGGAACAAACTTATTTTTCCAACAACAACAGTAGTACCTCAAGTATTTGCAGCACTTCCGACAATGGATTTGCTGTTGCAGGTTCTTTTCAAATGTCATCTGCTGGAAGTTGGTATCCCAATATTTTCAAAATTGACGGAGAAGGCACGCTAATCTATCAGTTGACCTATATGATTGGTGTGGATAATGGACATTTTCAATTTATTATAGAAACTTCCGATGAAGGATTGGTTTACGGCGGCTCGAAAAACGAAGAAAATGTGGTGTATAAAATTCAACAGTCAGGTTTAGAGGAATGGAACTACTATTTTCCTTCTCAAAACATGACCTATGCCAGTTCGGCTGTAGAAACATCTGACGGAAATTTAGTTGTTACTGACAATTCATGGTATGCCTCGTTACGAAAATTAGATGCAACCGGTGATACGTTATGGACAAGGACTTCCACTTTCAATAATGATTACCCTAAATACACTAACCTGACAACGACAAGTGACAACGGTCTTATTATTACAGGATATACCGAAAACCATGGTTTAATTCTGGTCAAAACATTTGAGAATGGAAGCATGTCAGGTATTGATAATCAAATTAGCAAGCATAATTCAGCTTTCTTAAACCAATCATACACTAAAATGGAAAATATCTTACAATTTCAATTATCAAAACTGAAAATTCTATCAATCGTTCTTCAAATCATATTTATTCATACTTAATTAACTTCTTAAATCATTATTCGTTAATCGATATTGGTTATTCAATTTTTCCTTCTTGTTTATTGACTTGAAGATAACTTTTTGATATACTTCTATATTCAACATTGGATATTCAAAAAAGCAGCAAAATAACACAGACGATAAATTTTATTCCCTTTAAACCTTTACTTTTGCAAAGCATCTAACTTACTTTTAATCATAATTTATAAATTTTGTCATTTCAAAGCGATAAGGAAATTCTTGAAATGATCCTTGTTAAGGAATCATGTAATTATGGCTTTAACCTGCTGGTTAGAAAATACCAAAAACAAATCTACTGGCATGTCAGACGTATTGTAATTGACCATGACGACAGTGATGATGTTGTTCAGAATACATTTATAAAAATCTGGAAAAATATTAATAAATTCCGAGAGGAATCCAAATTGTTTACATGGATATACCGCATCGCAACTAATGAGGCATTGAATTTCCTTAAACGTAAACGACAAAAATTATTCATACCTTTGGTTAATGTTGAAGAAAGACTTTCCAATTCGCTTTCAGATGACACCTATTTCAATGGTGATGAAATACAATTAAAACTCCAGAAAGCCATCCTGCAACTCCCTGAAAAACAACGATTGGTTTTTAATATGAAATATTATGATGAAATAAAATATGAAGATATGTCTAAAATTTTAAATACATCTGTAGGAGCTTTAAAGGCTTCTTATCACATTGCTGTAAAAAAAATTGAAAAAATCATTACTGAAAATTAAACTTTTTTCAAACAAATGAATCTTATGTAAAATGAGTGATAAAAAAAACATACAAAAACATGTCAATAATGATAATCTTAAGGATTTTGCACCTAATCTCGCAAAATCCTCAAAAGAAAATCCTTATGATGTTCCTGCTAATTATTTTGACGATTTACCCTCTGTTATACAGGAAAGAATAACAGATAAAAAACTTCAGCATAATTGGATTGGATTTATTTTAAAACCCCAATATGCAATAGCAGCTTCATTAATTATCGTTGCAATAATTTCAGTTGTTTTAATTTTTAAAATGCAAGATCCCGTAAACGAAAACAATTTGTTTACTAATATTTTTTGGGAAGACATCCTTGATGAAAATAATTATTTCATTAACGGTCTTGATGAAAATGAATTAATAGCAACACTCATCAATGAAACCGACGATATTAATGATTTGAATCTTTTCAATAATAAATCCACAAATAATAACAATCAGATAAAAAACGACACATCAATCCAATCGGATGATATTATTGAATACCTGATACAAGAAGATATTAACAATTATGACTTGTATAATTTGTAAAATTTTAATTTAAACCTTAAATATTTATAAAGTATGAAAACAATAAAAATCAATTACAGAAAAACGAATATTCTAATATTAATAATGTTTATAAGTTTTTCAGCATATAGCCAGTTTGATTTCGAACAAACGAAACAATTTCAGGAAAAAAAGAAAATGATTGAAGCACAAAAAATTGCTTTTATTACAAACGAACTTGCTCTGACTCCTGAAGAAGCACAGGTGTTTTGGCCCGTTTATAATAAATTTCAGAAAATAAGAGATGAAGAAGAAAAGGTTTTTCGCGAAAACCAAAAGGATATTATTGATATTGATTTGCTGTCAGACGAAGATGCAGAAATAATTGCTGACAATCACCTCATCCATTCACAAAGAATGCTTGATATTGAAAAACAATATTACACCGAACTGAAAAAAATACTGCCTATAAAGAAAATTATCAAACTTCATCATTCAGAGCAGAAATTTAAAAGATTACTCTTGGAAAAAATTAAGGAAAGAAGAAGAGGGTTTTAACTTGGATCATGGATCATTCAACTATATAAAACCTCATACTTCATGCATAATCTTTGCATGTAAATTTAAATATAGCCATTTTAAGCAACACGTTAAAATGATGCTTTCTCAGAATATATCTTGTATTCGGTATTTATTACTTTCAAGAAGCTAAAAATTACTCCTTCCACTTCTTATACTCTTCAAGCAGGCTAACAGATGATTCATCAGGCGGAGTACCAAAGGTTGTTAATTTTAATTCTTTTAATTTATGTGACCAGAATACAACCGGCATGTTTTCGCCACCATATTCTCCATTTGAGCTATTATAATTTTCGGAATCAATAAAACCACATAAGCTATACATGAATGGCTCTTTCTTGCTAAGCTGGAATAAATGGACGTCAGCCAAATCTAAAAATTCAATTTTTAGCTCTGCACATAAAATACCATTTTCTTCAAACAGCCTCTTATCAATGTTTGCAGCATTGGGATAATCCTTTTCAATCTGATCGCCGGTAATGTAAGTTGATATTAGCTCATCAAAATCTTTAGCAGAAATATCAGCAGTATCATCTTTTACCGATATAAGATTTATATACTTAATTGTAAGAACCCCGGAATTATCACCGGTAAATTTGAAGGTATATTCTTTTTTTTCAAATGTCAGGCAACCACTGGCAAATAAAGCAAAACAAGATAAAGCAATAAGTAAAAATTTTACATTTTTCATGATTTTTGAGTTTTATGTTTTTTTCAAAGATAATAATAATTTTTTAATAGTAAATTTGCAATTACAAAATAAAATCTTGTTTTTTTAACAAGTTTTATTTCATTTAACGACTTTTATCTTTTTAATTTTATCTTTTATCTTTCAATTTACTTCGTTATGAATACATCAGTAGAAATTAGTTATTACCCGCTTAAAGACGAATTTATCCCTTCTGTCCTGGATTTCATCAATAGGTTGAAAAATTACAAAAATCTTAATATAAAATCAAACGGGATGAGCACTAAGGTTTTTGGGAAATATTTTGATGTTATGAATGCCTTAACCGAAGAGATTCACGAATCATTTGAATTACCACATTCGGTTTTCGTTTTAAAAATTGTAAACGCTGACCTTAACGCTACCTAATGGACTTTAACCAATTTTTTGAGATTTTATACAACAATATAATTGACTCAAGTTATCTTGAGGTCATTGCTGTAATCTTCGGATTATTAAGTGTTTGGTTTGCTAAAAATGAAAATATACTTGTATTTCCTACCGGAATTATAAGCGTATTAATATACGTTTATATTTGTTTTTTTGCTAAGCTTTATGCCGACATGGGCATCAATTTTGTTTATTTTGTGATGAGCATCTACGGTTGGTATATGTGGTCAAGAAAGAGTGAAAAGAAAAAAGTATTACCTATTTCGTTTTGCTCTGTAAAGGAACATATTATAAATATTGTAATGTTTGTTTTTTTCTTTATTGTTTTGAGCTATGTTCTGAAAAATTTCACCGACAGTAATGTTCCAATCTGGGACTCACTAACAACAGCAATTTTTATTGTCGGAATGTGGCTGATGGCTTTGAAAAAAATTGAAAACTGGATCGTATGGATAATTGGAGATATAATATCCATCCCACTTTATTTTTACAAAGGCCTGGTATTTACCAGCTTGCAATTCACTATCTTTTTAATTATAGCAGTTTTAGGTTATATTGAATGGAAAAAGAAATTTGAAGAAGGGAGACAAATTGCTTAAAAGAATTGCTATTACCGGTCCTGAATCAACAGGGAAATCTTTGCTTGCAAAAAAATTAGCCAATCATTATAATACGGTTTGGGTGCCCGAATATGCAAGAGAATATATTAATAATCTAAACAGGTCTTATAATCAGGAAGATATTTTAAAAATTGCTAAAGGACAGATAAAAACCGAAAACGAACTGGCTGCAAAAGCCAATAAGATACTTATCTGTGATACAGAACTTTTAGTTACAAAAATCTGGATAGAACATAAATATAAGAAATGCCATCCCTGGATTTTGGAAACAATAAAAAAACATACTTACGATTTGTATTTACTATGTAATATTGACCTGCAATGGCAACCGGATCCGCAAAGAGAACATCCCGGATTGAGAGATTATTTCTTTAATTTATTTAAAAATGAATTGATTAGCCGAAAATTTAATTTTGATATTGTTTCGGGTCAGGGCACTGAAAGATTAAAATATTCCATTAGAATAATCGATAAGTTTATTAAAAATAATAATGATTTTGCTAATACTAATTAATTTTTCCAATCGTTTAAAAACAAGAAAAATATTGATTTATGAATTCAGAAAGTGGGGGAAATAAAATCAAAGTTCTTTACCTTCCGCGATGGTATCCTAATAAATATGATCCTATGCCAGGATTGTTTATTGAACGTCACGCTCTTGCAGCTCTTAAACATTGTAATATCTCTGTTTTATATGTGCATGCAGATGCCCCACATGATAGCAAGCAAAAAAATGTCAAAAATCCTAAATACGAAATAATCTCATCAGAAAATAACGGTCTTTATACAATCAGGATTTATTATACAAAATCAAATTGTAAATTTAAGCCGTTAGCAGCACTAACAAACACATACCGGTTTATAAACAGTAATATCAAAGGTTTCAGGATTATAACAAAATCTGTTGGCAAGCCTGATATTGTCCACATACACGTACTAACACGACTGGGCATTATTGCACTTGTAAATAAAATTATAAATGGCACACCTTATTTGATAACCGAACACTGGACACGATATTTACAAACCACAGACACTTATCGCGGGTTTTTCAGAAAACTACTTACTCGTATTGTAGTTAAAAATGCATCGGCAGTTATTCCTGTTACCGAAAACTTAAAAAACGCTATGATAAGCTGCGGTTTAAAAAACGATAATTATAAAATTATTCCAAATGTTGTTGATGTAGAAAAATTTCATCCTTCATCAAAGAAAAAGAAAAGTAATAAAAAGAAAATTGTCCATCTTTCATGTTTTGCTGATAAACAAAAAAATATCTCAGGGATATTAAGAGTAATAAAACAGCTCTCCGAACAACGTGAGGATTTTGAATGTTATATGATTGGCGACGGTGTAGACTTTGAAGCTCTTAAACATTATTCAGATAAATTAGGACTAACTGATAAATTTGTTTTTTTCGCAGGGCTTAAAGAGAACGATGAACTTGTTGAAGCAATGAATGACGCTGATCTTATGATAATGTTCAGTAATTATGAAAACCTTCCTGTTGTCATTTTAGAAAGTTATTCATGCGGTGTTCCGGTAATTTCAACTGAAGTCGGAGGCATTCACGAACATCTAAACGAAAATCTCGGGCTTTTAGTAAAACCAAAAGATGAAAACGAATTTTATGAAAAAATCAATTTTTTTCTTGATAATTTAAATAAATATAACAAGGATAAAATCCGTAAATATTCGATTGATCACTTTAGTAATGAAGTTATCGGGAAATCGTTGTACGAAGTTTATAAGCAAATATTATATTAAAAATAGATACTTTTTTAAGTATTAATGTGTTTAGTCTAAGTTTAAACCTATATCGTTTGATAAGTAAAAGAATCAAAAATTAATCCAAAACGATTTTAATATTTTTACTTCTGAAGTAAATAAATTTGTTTTACATAAAGAAAATTCAATTTTTTGATAAACTTTAATATGTTATTAAACTCTGAGACCTCTGCACAGATATATAACTTAATTATTGTACTTTTTTCTTGATAAAAAAGTACCAAAAAATCAAGGCTTATT
>CAZREZ010000123.1:0-8094 GCA_964599115.1 uncultured Bacteroidales bacterium | reverse complement strand
TCTCTTTTTTTTTGGTCTTTGCTTCTTTCGTTAGTATTAGTAATTTTGTTTTTCTACATATTTTCACTTGATGTTATAGTTCTTTTAATTGTATTTCTTACTCCCTTAGCAATAAACATCAGAGATTTTGATCTGGGTGTTGGAATCTCTTTGCCTACCGAACCTTTAATGTTTGGTGTGTTAATAATTTTTATTATAAAAATATTATACGATGGAGGCTATAGTGCAAAAATTTTAAAACACCCTGTATCAATTGCAATACTTTTTAATCTTATTTGGATATTGTTTACAAGCATAACAAGTGAAATGCCAATAGTATCATTTAAATACCTGATTTCAAGATTATGGTTTGTTATTCCGTTTTATTTTATTGGGATTATTATTTTTAAGAAATACTCCAACATTAAACTTTTTAGTTGGTTATATGTTATTCCTCTTTTATTTGTAATTGGGTATACTATATTTAATCATTCATTAAGTGGATTTGACGAGGAATCAGGGCATTGGGTAATGACACCTTTTTATAATGATCATACGGCTTATGGGGCCATACTTGCTCTTTTTATTCCGGTGTTTTTAGGATTTTCTATTAATTCACAATATAAAAGAACTTATAAATTATTTTCTTTAATAATTTTTATAATCCTTACAATTGCCATCATACTTTCATATAGCAGGGCTGCATGGATTAGTCTTGCGATTGCACTTATAGTTTATATTATTATTTTGTTGAAGATAAAATTCAGATGGATATTTTTAACAATTGCAATAATAATTGGTTCGTTTTTTATTTTCCAGAATGAAATTCTTGATACTCTTGAAAGAAACAAACAGGATTCCTCAGCAGACTTTGTGGAACATATTCAGTCAATCTCAAATATCAACACTAATGCATCCAATCTTGAAAGAATTAATCGCTGGCAGTCGGCAATAAGAATGTTTAAAGAAAAACCTTTTTTTGGTTGGGGACCCGGTACATACCAGTTTTTTTATGCTCCGTATCAGCTATCAAAGGAGAAAACAATTATAAGCACAAATGCCGGCGATATGGGCAATGCACACAGTGAATATATTGGTCCATTATCAGAAATGGGAATATTAGGAATGCTTTCAATTATTGCTATTATTGTTTTTGTAATAATTACTGCTCTTAAAACATACAAGAATGCAGAAAACAGGGAAGTTAAATTTTTAAGCTTAATTACACTGCTTGGATTGATAACATATTTTGTTCATGGGTTTTTAAATAATTTTCTTGATACCGATAAAGCTTCTGTTCCGGTTTGGGGTTTTATTGCTATTATTGTTGCCCTGGATATTTATCATGCAAAAAAACCAAAAAAACTTTCTTCTGAGTAGGTTAAGTTCTCCTGTTTTCCGCATTGCGACACCCTAAACACAAATATTTATAAAGGATTTCTTGAGTTTTCATTAGGATAAATTGTTTCAATAATTTCGGGAAGTCTTCTTATTGCTGCAATTTCTCTCCACATTTTTCTTGCTTCACGGGCAGGAACTCCAAAATATGTTTTACCTTTTTCGGTTGATTTATTTATAGCTGAGGTAGCTAAAATTATTGTACCTTTTGCAATTACAATATCTTTATTTATTGCTACTCTGCCCCATAAAATCACATCATCCTCAATCCTTGTCACACCTGCAATTGCTGCATGCGAACCTATCAAACAATTTCTTCCGATGTATGTATCGTGTCCTACCTGACAATGATTGTCCATTTTTGTTTCTTTTCCGATAATTGTATCTCCAGAAACTCCTTTATCAATTGAACATAAAGCACCTATTTCAACATTGTCCTCAATAATAACCCTACCACAAGGTTCAAGTTTTAAGAAAGTGTTTTTCCTTCGTTGGAAATAATACGGGTCTGCTCCTAAAACCGAGTTGGCATGAATTATCACATTATCACCGATAATACAATGATCATAAATACTGACGTTGGAATGTATCAGGCAGTTACTTCCGATTTTTACATGATTGCCTATAAAAACATTAGGTTGCAATATTGTTCCTTCACCTATTTGTGCAGTTGAACTGACAGAAGCCACGCATTTTTCAAAAGGCTTGAATTTTTTAACTAAAGAATTATAATCTTTTAACGGATCATCTGAAATTATTAATGCTTTATTATTTGTATGTTCAATTTTTTTATTTATGATAATTGTTGTGGCTTTTGAATTTAAAGCTCTGTCATAGTATTTAGGATGATCAACAAAAGTAAGATCACCGGCTTCAACCATGTGAATTTCATTTAATCCGCTTATAAGAAGTCCTGAATCACCATCAAAATCTGCATTAATCAACAGGGAAATTTCTTTTAAAGTATAAGGTTTATTAAGTTTCATATTTTAAGTTTATTAAAGGTTATCCTTTAACGCGTTCGGAGTATACTCCTGAACGTGTATCAACTTTAATAATTTCGCCCTGGTTAATAAATAGAGGAACTTTAACAATAGCACCGGTTTCAACAGTTGCATCCTTAAGTGTATTAGTAGCGGTGTTGCCTCTTTCACCGGGTTCGGTATAAGTTATTTTCAGTTCAACATAAGCAGGCATATCGCATGATAATGGAGTTTCTGTATCGGCGTGAAATAATACTTCAACTTGTTGTCCTTCTTTAAGAAGTGCAGGTGCACTTATTAAATCTTTATCAAAGAAAGTTTGCTCAAATGTTTGGGAATTCATAAAATGATAAGTATTACCCTCATTATATAAATATTGGTAAGGTCTTCTTTCAACTCTTTGTACATTTATTTTAACACCTGAGGTAAATGTATTTGGTAATACTTTTCCTGTTTTGAGATTCTTTAATTTGGTTCTGACAAAAGCAGGTCCTTTGCCGGGTTTTACATGTTGAAACTCAACAATAGTATATAGTTCACCATTAAACTCAATGCATAAGCCATTTTTGAAATCTGATGTAGATGCCATTTTGCTATATATAAAATTTATTCATTATTACTTTTCTGCAATCCTGTATAACCTTTCATTATTCCTCTTGTTGAGCGTGAGATAAATGAAAGTATTTCATCCCGTTCGGGTGTTATAGGAACGTCAGCTTCAATAATAGAAACTGCCTGTGACACATTATAACCTTTTAAATATACAATTCTGTAAATATCCTGAATTGCATTAATTTGTTTATTTGTAAATCCACGTCTTCTTAAACCTATTGAATTAACACCAACATAAGATAGTGGTTCTCTTGCACCTTTAATAAAAGGAGGGACATCTTTACGTGCCATTCCACCACCTGAAACCATTGAATGAGATCCAATATTAACAAATTGATGAATTGCTGCAAGACCACCGATTATTGCCCAGTCATTAATTTTTATATGCCCGGCAAGTGTTGCTGCATTTGCCAGAATAACATTATTACCAATTATACAATCATGGGCAATATGAACGTAAGCCATTAAAAGACAGTTTTTTCCAACAATAGTTTCATGGCTTGCTTTTGTTCCGCGGTTAATAGTAACAAATTCGCGTATAGTCGTATTATCGCCTATTTTCACTAAAGTTTCTTCACCTGCAAATTTTAGATCCTGAGGAATTGCAGAAATTACTGCACCCGGAAAAATTCTGCAATTTTTCCCTATACGGGCACCTTCCATAATAGTAACATTTGAGCCTATCCACGTATTTTCTTCAATCACAACATTTTTCTCAATATTAACAAATGGCTCAATAACAACGTTATTGGCTACTTTAGCTTGTGGGTTTACGTATGCTAACGGTTGATTCATTTTAAGATTTTATTTTTGTTTGTCTTTTTTAACTATTGAAGCCATCATTTCACTTTCCATAACAATATTGTTACCAACGTAAGCTACTCCTTTCATGTGGCAAATTCCTCTTCTGATTGGGGAAATAAGTTTCAGGTAAAATACTATTGTATCTCCAGGAACAACTTTATGCCTGAATTTAACTTGATCAATTTTTAAAAAAAGTGTAATATAATTTTCAGGGTCTGGAACCGAACTTAAGATCAGAATTCCTCCTGTTTGTGCCATAGCTTCTATTTGAATTACTCCTGGAAAAACAGGCTCATCAGGAAAATGCCCTGTGAAAAAATATTCATTCATAGTAACATTTTTTACCCCTATTACACTTGTATCGTTCATTTCAAGTATTTTATCTATAAATAGAAACGGTGGACGGTGCGGAAGAATTTTTTTTATTTGATTTATATCATACAAGGGTTTTTTACTTAAATCAAAATGTGGAATCTTACTCATTTTATTATTATTAATTTGTTGTTTAATTAATTTTGCAAATTGTACATTTGAATAGTGACCAGGCCTTTTTGCAACAATATTTCCTTTGATGGGTTTTCCGAGTAATGCCAAATCACCGATAAGGTCTAATAACTTATGTCTGGCAGGTTCGTTAGGAAAATATAATTCAAGATTATTTATAATTCCTTCTTTAAGTACTCTAACAGTTGGTTTGTTAAACAATTTTGCAAGCCTGTTAAGTTCTTCCTGTGAAATCACTCTGTTTACAAAAACAATTGCATTACTTAAATCTCCGCCTTTAATAAGATTGTTTTTTAATAAGAATTCAAGTTCATGTAGAAAAACAAAAGTTCTGCAATTTGCAATTTCGTCTTTAAAATTTTTTATGCTTTCTAATGCTGCATTTTGAGAATTAAGAACTTTTGTCTCAAAATTTATAATAACAGAAACACTAAAGTTATGACTTGGGATAGCAGTTATTTCTATTTTATTTTTAGGATCGGAATATGTAATATTTGAATTTATTTCAACATATTTTTTATCGGCTTGTTGCTCAATAACTCCGGCTGTCTGCAGGGCATCAACAAAATACTTTGAACTGCCATCCATAATAGGCAGTTCAGATTGGTCAATTTCCATTATTAAATTATCTATTTCCAGCCCGGCAATAGCAGCAAGAACATGTTCAACAGTGTAAACAAAAATACCATTTTGTTTAATTGTAGTTCCTCTTGAAGTATCAACTACATTATCAATAAAAGGAATAACTACAGGTGCATCTTTAAGGTCTGTTCTTATAAATTTATATCCATGATTTTCAGGCGCAGGTTTAAATGTTAAACTTACTTTTTTACCTGTATGCAAACCTATTCCTGAGACGGTTACAGATGACTTTATAGTTTTTTGCCTTTCTTGCATAAGATAATATATATTTGCAAAATTTTGGCAAAATTAATAAATTTTTTATACAAACTTATCAAAAAAATGTCTTTAAATATTTAATCTTCTTTCAAGCTCTTCTATTCTGCTGACGATTTTTGATAAATTCCGGAAATGTATGTATGATCTTCTGTAATTTCTGATATCAAATGATGGTGAACCCTGTACTATCTCACCTTTATTTTTAATGCTTGTACCTATTCCTGACTGGGCAGCAATTTTTACATTATCAGCAATGGTTAGATGACCGATTATTCCAACCTGACCTCCTATCATGCAATTTTTACCGATTTTTGTTGAACCCGAAATGCCGGTTTGTGCGGCAATTACCGTATTCTCACCAATCTCAACATTATGGGCTATTTGAATTAAATTATCAAGTTTTACGCCTTTACGAATAATTGTTGACCCCAGTGTAGCCCTGTCAATAGTTGTATTTGAGCCAATTTCTACCCTGTCTTCAATTATTACATTACCGATTTGTGTAACTTTTTTATAATTTTTGTCATCCTGTGGAGCAAATCCAAATCCATCACTGCCGATAATCACACCCCCGTGGATTATACATTTATTACCTATTATATTATCTGAATATATCTTAGTTCCGGCATAAATTGTAGAATTATCACCGATTCTTACATTATCACCAACAAAAACCTGAGCATAAATCTTAACGTTTTCACCAATTATTGCGTTTTCACTTATAACAGCAAATTCACCTATATAAGCATTTTTGCCGATTTTTGCAGTTTCAGAAATGAATGCTTGTTTGGATATTCCGGTTTTATTTAATTTAATTTGATTATATTTTTCAAGCAATTTTGCAAAAGCCGAATATGCATCTTCAACCCTTATTAATGTGCATACAATTTCCTTTTCGGGCTTAAAATTTGAATTTACAACTACAATTGATGCTTTTGTCGAATAGATGTAATTCGTATATTTGGGATTGGCAAGAAACGACAGAGTGCTTTCTTTGGCCTCTTCAATTTTTGATAACTGATTTACTGTAACATCAGGATTGCCTTCAATTGTACCATTCAGTATTTCTGCAATTTGTTTAGCTGTGAATTCCATTTATTTTAAATTATTTAGCCTGCAATATACAAAATTTCAGGATTTCTAATTAATTAGCTTAAAAAAATTAAATAATATTTTTATTTAATAAACGGTTGAATACTTCACTTTTATAATTAATTTTTAATAATAATTTTCTGATAAATACAATATTTTATTAAAAAAATCATTTCAATAATATGATTATTAAAGTTTCGTATATCATAATTGAATATGTTAGGAATTTTTAAATTTAATGTCAGATGTTAAGAGGTAATGGTTATGAAGCCGGTTTGGTAAGGAGGTTAAGGTAATGTAAAATCACATTACCCATTAACCTAACCTGAATAATTCATCACGCAAAGACGCAGAGACGCAAAGATTTGAATTGGAATAATTTAATACCTGCAATACTTTTTATATTATGAAATTGAATATTTTAAACACTTATCACTAATTTACTTATTCTTTGCGGCTTAGCGGCTTTGCGTGAGATTTTATGAATAATGCAGGCTAAGACCAGACAGGCATCTTTACCTTAACCTTTTTATATGAAACATTTGTCATTGTTATTTTTTCAAACATGCAAAACTTGAGTTAAGTTAAAAAAATATTTTCTATGGATAAAATCAGTATTTTATGGGTTGATGATGAAATTGATCTGCTTAAACCTCATATACTTTTCTTAGAACAAAAAGGTTACGAAGTAATTACTTCCAATAATGGTGACGAGGCACTGGATATAATTAAGACAAAGCCATTTGATATTATTTTTCTTGATGAGCAAATGCCAGGTATTTCTGGTATTGAAACTCTTGAGGAAATTAAAAATCTTTATCCGAACCTACCTGTTGTGATGATAACTAAAAGTGAAGAAGAAACCATAATGGAAGATGCAATAGGTTCAAACATTTCCGATTATTTAATAAAACCTGTAAAACCAAATCAAATATTGCTTTCATTAAAGAAAAATCTTGAAAACAAAAAACTTATCAGTGAAAAAACTACTCATGCCTATCAACAGGAGTTCAGGAATATTGGAATGGAAATTTCAAATAATCCTGATTTTATTGAATGGATTGAAATTTATAAAAAACTTACACGCTGGGAGCTTGAATTGGAAAAATCAAAAGATGAAAGTATTATTGAAGTCTTGAAAATGCAAAAAAATGAGGCGAACAATGTCTTTTCAAAATTTGTTGAAAAAAATTATGTTGACTGGATAAACACCAAAACAAATGAACGTCCATTGCTTTCTCATATATTAGTTAAAGAAAAAATATTTCCTCTTTTGTCAGATAAAAAATCATTATTTGTTTTGATTATTGATAATCTCAGATACGACCAGTGGAAAACTATTCAGCCTGTAATTGAAGAATACTACAGAGTGGAAAATGATGAAATTTTTTATAGTATTTTACCAACTACAACTCAATATGCAAGAAATGCTATATTTTCCGGATTACTTCCTTCAGAGATCAAAAGGAAATATCCCAAGTACTGGATTGACGAGGACGAAGAAGGAACAAAAAATCAGTATGAAAGCGAATTACTTGGAGAACAACTTAAACGTTTTGGTAAAAATATAAAGTATTCATATAATAAGATCCTTAACTTAAATGCAGGGCGTAAACTTGTTGAAACCTTACCCAACCTGCTGGTTAACAAGTTGAATGTTATAGTTTATAATTTTGTTGATATGCTTTCGCATGCTCGTACAGAAATGGAAATTATCAGGGAGCTTGCTGATGATGAATCTGCATACAGATCGCTGATGCTTTCATGGTTTGAGCATTCATCGTTATTTGATATCATAAAATATTTGTCTGAAAAGAAAATT
>CAZREZ010000122.1:0-8164 GCA_964599115.1 uncultured Bacteroidales bacterium | reverse complement strand
GCAGCAGGCGATAACAAACAAATTGACTCTGATGCACTGTGCTTTTTGATTATATCAAAGACTTCTTCAAAATTATTGGCAGTAAAATATTTTTGTTCTGTACCGGATAGTTTTTTTATTTCTGACAAAATTCTTTTTCCTGCTTTCCCTGTAAAAATCAGGTTGTTTATCTCCGAATGCTTAATAAATTCAGCAAATTTTCCGTAATTTACACCCCTGTCAAAACCACCTAAAATTAAAGTATCTATTTTGCCAAGAGTGTTAATAGCTTCAATAGTTGCTTCGGGAATGGTGGCAATTGAATCGTTGTAAAAATGAATGTTGCCGAATTTCCCAACATACTCAATCCTGTGATCAAGTCCCTTAAAAGTTGAAATTCCTTCTGCGATTTGTTGATTTGGAATACCCAGAATTTTGCAACAGTTTATGGCAGCCATTATATTTGTGAGGTTGTGATTACCTGACAAAAACCGTTCTTTATTTAAATTATAAATCTTTGATATTTCCCCATTTTGAGAAAATATTATTGTATTATTTTTTATAAAATTTCCGTTTTGTAATTGTTTGTTTTGAGAAATTCCGTAGGATTTACCAACAGGTTCAAAAGAATTAACAAATTCATTAATAAGTTTGTTATCAAAATTGCAAATAAAAAAATCGTCCTTTTGCTGAAATTTTAAAATATTGAATTTGATATTCTTGTAATTTTCAAATGAGTTGTAAAAATCAAGATGTTCTTCAAAAATATTTAATAAAATTGAAATATGCGGAGAAACGCAAATATGCTCTAATTGATGTGAAGATAATTCAAAAATAATTTTAGTATCATTGTTTATGTCCGGTAATGATTCAAAGGGAGGAGTACCGATATTTCCTATCAAAACGGAATTATTATCTGATAGTTTTACAGTATGAAAAATTAAGCTTGCAGTTGTGCTTTTGCCTTTGGTTCCTGTAACTCCGATAATTTGTTTGCTGAAAGCACGAAGAAAAATATCGGATTGTGAAGTAATTTTATTTTTTGGAATTTTTTCTAAAATATTTTTTAATGATATTCCGGGAGTTTTGATTATCAAATCAAAATCATTTAAGTTGTCAAGGTATTTATTGCCGAGGAAAAAATTTATGTTTTTGTATTCTGCATCTGTATTTATATGATTTTTCAGGGACTGATCTTTATCGGCAACTGTAAATTTTTTGTTTGGAAAAAATTCCCCAAGTAATTTACAGGTTGACTTACCCTCTTTGCCAAATCCGAGTATCAATACTTTTTTGTTTGGGATTATTTTATTTAATAATTTAATCATTGATGGCAGGATTTAGAAATTTGTATCATATTCTATTTTTATAAAGTTTTCCTTATTATATTTTTTTAAAAGCAAATTAAAATCAGTTTTATTGTAATTATTAAAAAGTTCTGAATTTTTATAATATTCCAGAAGAAATGGTAAATTGTTAAAGTTTATTTTTTGTATAGTCCGGCATAATGCAGCATTTATTTCATCAATTGTTCCGATACATTCAAACGGTTTTGTTTTTTCTTTTCCAATTAATTGGTTAAAAACGGGCAGTAATTTTTTATCATCAAGTAAATTTTTATTAAAAATTGAAAATAATTTTGATTGCGAAATAAATGGAGATAATATTATATATGTAAATAAACATTTTGGGCATTCTCCGCACCAGATGCCTGTTTTGCTTCCTGTATTGCAACTTCTGAAAATATTAAAATACTCATAAAAACCTGAAAATAATTTTCCAATCTGAAGCTCGTTCAGAGGTCGTAAAAAACTGAAATAATTAATATCTTCTGTAATGTATTTATTTACATAAAATCTGAAATCTTTTTCAAATTCATATGATTTTGAATATTGATGATTGATATTTGTGTTACTGATTGTAGCTTCGTTTGCGCTTGATTCGTTGGATAAAGCAATGTTTTTACAATTTGTCAAAATAGCCGAAAGTGCCGAAATAAATGCAAGCAGAGCTGAGAAAGGAGTATGCCCGTTTAAAAAACCAAGTTCATTTAGTTTTAATAATTGTGGATGTATAGTTCGTTGAACCTCAATTATATTTTCTCTTGAAAAACCTGCAGTTTCAATGATTTCCATACTTGCTTTTCCGGGATTTAATACAAAGGGTAAAATTTTTTTCCCTGAATTTAAAAGGAGTTTTAAAGTAACAATTGAATCTTTACCTCCCCCAATCGGAACGATTACATCATTGATGGTTTTAAATGTTTGTTTAGTCAGTTTATTTTCGGAATCAGAAATAATTTCAACAAAATCCTCAATATCATGCGATAAATTATTTAAATAGAAAAATTCTCCCAGTCCGTTAAAATATAACTTCTTCCACCATTTAATTTGTTCTGTGTTCAAAACATTTGGTTTAATAATAATTTTTGGCGGGCAGGCAGCTTTCCAGTAGCTTAGCAATTCAATCATGCCAATATTAAAGACTATATTATTAATTTTATTATCGGATAATTTGTCGGTAGAAAAAAAATCTTTTTTTGGGAATTTTAATGTCGGTTTAAAAAAGTATTTATCAGCAAGATTAAATAAAAATTCAATACTCAGCAAGTCATTATTAATTGATATTGAATAGCTTTCATAAATAAAATAAGGATATTCTATACTTAAATTTTTATATTTTTGAAGATTATCCTTTTTTTTCATTAAAAATGGTATTATTTTTGATAAATAATATAATGATTAATAGGTATCAAAAGTAGTATTTTACATTTAAATAAAATGTATAATTTTACAAATTATGAGTGATATTGAAAATTTAATAAAAATTAAGACCAATAATATTAAACCGGGTAAAGGTAAGCTTTTGATTTCCGAACCCTTTTTGCTTGATTATTATTTTAAACGCTCAGTAGTATTGCTTGCAGAACATAATGAAGAAGGATCATTCGGAATAATTATGAATAAGCCTGTTACGGCTAAGTTTAATGAAATTGTAAAAAATTTCCCTGAATTTAAAGCCCAGCTATATTTAGGCGGACCTGTAAAAAACGACAGTCTGTTTTTTATTCATACTTTAGGTGATCGTATTGAAGGTAGCCTTGAAATTATTGACGGGCTGTACTGGGGTGGCAATATTGAAGCTATTAAGGAAATGATAACACTTAATATTTTAAATCCTGCTGATATTAGATTTTATATCGGTTATTCCGGATGGAATCCAAATCAGTTAGATGCAGAACTAAAAAAAAATTCTTGGGTCGTATCAAGAGCTAAAGTTGATCAATTACTTAATACACAACCAAATAAACTTTGGAGTTTAACATTACAAAATCTTGGAAAAGAATATGCTCTCTGGACAAATTTTCCTTCCGATCCGTCAATGAATTGATCCCTTTAAAATATATTTGTGATCTGCTCAAGAAATATCAGAAACAGCTTGGGTTTTAAGATAATTGTGAATATCACTCCAAAAATTGCTCCCCAGAAATGTGCACTGTGACCAATATTATCTTTTGCCCTTTTTGACATGTATGCAGAATATATCAGATACAAAATCCCAAAAATTGCTGAGGGTATGGGAATTGGTATAAAAAATAAATATATTGAACCGCCGGGATAGAGTATTATGCTTGAAAAAACTATTGCTGAAACTGCTCCTGATGCTCCAACTGCATTGTAATATACATTATCTTTATTTTTCCTGAAATCAAAAAGTATTGAAAAAATAATACCACCAATGTATAACAGAGAAAAATAGATCAGATACTTTATACCGAAATAATAGTTTAACAAGGTCTCAACAACATCTCCAAATGAATACAAAACAAACATATTGATTATAAGGTGCGCCCAGCCGGCGTGAATTAAAGCATAAGAAAAAAATCTCCATCCCTCTTTCTTATGTTTGATTTCATAAGCATTAAAGCTGAGCTTATCAAAAACTTCACGATTATTAAAAGCCCAGATTGAAATTATTGCCGTGATAATTATTATAAATATTGTCATTTGTGATTTTTTAATATTTATTTAAACTTTCGGACATTATAGACCGACACCAATAAGTGTCTGTCAATAAAGTTAGTGTTTAGTTCAGAATGTTCGAGTTCAAGACAAGCGTAACGAAGAAATCGGACATTATGGACAAACACTAATTACTATTCAACAACCTGTGTATAATCAATTTCCGAGCCGAGAACACTATGTGGGATTAAATAAATTACTAATAGCACAATTGATGCAACTAATGCCCAGCTTCTTTTTTCTTTGTTTTTTATCAATCTGAAAAGTGCTATTAACCAAAAAATAAATACTACTATTGTTTTATTGTCAGTCAGGTCATGTCCCCAGGGCCAGCCTGTCCAATAATCATTAAAAGCTAATTTCTGGACAATAGGTCCTAATATCAATCCTCCGATAAATAAACATATTGTTGTTATAAGTGTATAATTATATGCGTTTTCCCCTTTTATTATTACCTCCAATCCGGTTCTTATAGAAAAAACCATTGCAATAAACATAAAAAATATATGCGGTAAAAGAATATAAAGCGGAACATGTCCTTTAAAACGTATAATAACAGGTTTGTCGGTAAGTTTATAAATTTTGCCGTTCTTGTTTATAGATATTTCATACATTACTTTTCCGGCAGGAGGTTGATGAGGAATGAAAGCAACAAGATTTTCTCCTTCTCTTATCATAATTTTTTCCGTCCAGTCATCAAAGCTTTTAAATCTTTTATATTTAAAAATTCCATTAACAGATGTGTCAGTGATTTTAATCTCAATTTTGGCATCATCTTCTCCATCATAAGTTCTAAGCAATTTGTATTTTATTGCCTGCCCCTCAATATTTGTTTTTCCCCTTAACGAATATGACGGTCCTGTAGTTCTTTGATATATTGCAACTGTCAGCATAAAAATTATGGATAGAATCCAGAATAAAAGTGATTTGCTTTTGTATTTCATCATACTATTTTTTTGCATTTTCCAATGCGTTATAAATTGCCTGATGAATATTAGTACGAATATCCAGTTCCATAATTTTATGGTTTTCTGCATCAGGATAAACCCTGTTTGACAGAAAAATATATATCAGGTTATTTTCAGGGTCAGCCCATGCATAAGTTCCTGTAAAACCAGAGTGTCCGAAACTTTCAAGTGAAGCACTTTTGCATGTGTGTCCGTCTTCATCATATACAGGTAAAGGTTTATCAAATCCAATTCCACGCCGGTTGTCATTAAGTGGAAATTGCTGTTTTGTAAATTCTTTAACTGTTAAAGTGTCAACATAATTTATGCCTGCATACTCACCATTTTGCAAAAGCATTTGCATAAAGATTGCCATGTCATTTGAATTTGAGAATAATCCGGCATGTCCTGATACGCCACCTAACATAGCAGCACCCGGGTCATGAACATCACCGTGTAGAAGTTGTTTGCGAAAAACCGTATCATTTTCAGTAGGGACAATTCTTGATAATTCAAAAGTATTTCGTGGCAGATATGTTAGAGTTGACAAACCTAATGGTTTATAAAAATTTTCGTACAGATAATCTTCAAAAGGTTGATTTGTGATGTTTTCAATAATTTCTTTAAGTAAATAAAACCCTAAGTCGCTGTATTTGTATTTGTTATTTTCCCTTAGAGGTGATTGGATGATGCTGTCAATAATATTATAGAAGTAGTTTTTTCGGATATAAATATTTTCTGCAACTCTTATGGGGAAATTCTCTGAAATTTTATCATTGTATATCAGCGTGTCAAGTTTTACGTCAATTAATGTTGATTTAAAATAAGGTATCCATGACTGGAATTTTGCCTGATGAGCTAACAATTCACGGATTATAATTTTTTCTTTGTCAGTTCCTTTAAGATAGGGAAGATATTTACTTGCTTGTTGGTCAATATCAATTTTGCCTTCATCCGAAAGTTTCATTATTGCAATGGTGGTTGCAGCTATTTTAGTTATAGATGCAAGGTCGTATAAATCATTATTTTCAACGGGTATTTTATTATGATATGTATGAAATCCGAAAGATTTATCGTAAAATATTTTACCGTCTTTTACTGCAATTATCTGGCAGCCAGGGTATGCTTTATTCTCAATACCGGATATTGCAATTGAATCAATAATATATATGTCGTTAGCTCTAATATTAAATTCTTCAGGAACTGTATATTTCAACCGGATTTTAGCTGTTTCAAAACCGGTGTTCATTGGGAAATCATACGAAGCGGTTACCGGCAAATTGCCTATTGCTGATGTTCCGCCAAAAATAATCTGAGCGGAAATTTCCTGTGAAACCTGATTATCCTGATAAGAAATTATTATTGTTTCAATATTATCCGTGTCATAAAATCTGGCAAGAGAATATGGATTTGCAAATATATTGAGAATAATTTTTTGATGGTTTCTGATGGAATTTATTAAATCAATAGTTTGTGTGCTAATACCGAAATCTTTAGAAGCAAAAATATTTGTGCCGTTAATACTGATAATTATCAAATTATGTTTTAATAATTGTGCTGATAGTAAATTGATTTCCTGTTCGGTTGCTTCATCCGTAATTGAGTAATTATCAATTTTTGCATAATTCCCCATTATCTTTTGAAAATGATTGACTTCCGTTTCGCTGATTACAACAGAAGCAATTTTTAAAGTATCAAGATTTATTAATGGTATCAGTTCATTATTGTTTTTTACAACAGTAATAGCCGATTCATAAAGTTTCCGGTTTATAAATTCAGCATAATTATTTTTTAGATCCTGATATAAATTTTCAGTTTCAACAGGTTTAAAATTATTCAGTCCTGATTTATATTTAAATGTTAAGATTTTTTTACATTTTTCGTTAATATCCGATTGGGAAATTATTCCTTTTTTTACTGCTTTTTTGATTTTTTTAATTGCTTTTGGTACATCAGCCGGTAAAAGCAGGATGTCGTTTCCTGCTTCAAGAGCTTTTACTTCAATATTGCCGGGTTTAAAATATTTTGTTACTCCTTTCATGTCAAGGGCATCAGTAACTATAAGTCCTTTAAAATCCATTTTATCTTTTAAAATTCCTGTAACAACGGGCTTAGAAAGAGTAGTAGCTGTATTTTCCTGAGATTCATAAGATGGCAGATACAAATGTGCAATCATAATTCCATCCAATCCATTATTTATCAATTCTTTAAAAGGGTATAATTCTAATGAATCCAGTCTTTCTTTAGAATGATTAACGATAGGAAGTGTTTTATGTGAATCGGTTTCGGTGTCGCCATGTCCGGGAAAATGTTTGGCAACAGCAATAATTTCATTATCCTGAAGTCCCTTCATGTAAGCTAAACCTTTATCCGAAACATTTGTCCTGTCTTCGCCGAACGACCTGCTATTGATAACCGGATTTTTCGGATTGCAATTAATATCAACAACAGGAGCAAAGTTCATTTGGATTCCAAGACGCTTGCATTGTTTTGCTATTTCAGAACCCATTTCATAAATTATGCTGTCATTTTTAATAGCACCTAAAGTTATCTGAAAAGGAAATGAAATTGTGCTGTCCAATCGCATTCCGAGCCCCCATTCTGCATCAATTGAAATAAAAAGAGGGGTCTTTGCAATACTTTGCCATAAGTTGGTTTGTAACGCCTGCTTTAAAGGTGATGATTTAAAAAAAGTTACTCCGCCAATATTATAATCCTTAATATATTTATCAACATGATCAAAATAATCTTCACCCGGATTGTTGGCTCTGACAATCAGCAACTGTGCTATACGTTCGTCAGTGCTTAATGAATTAAAAACCGAATCCACCCAAATAGAATCATTATTGATAAGAATAGGTTTGTTTAAATTAAATGCATTGACCTCATTAATCAAGCTTGTCTGAAAAATTATAAAAATAAATGTTACCTGGAATAATAAAAGAATCCTTCTCATTGAATTTATTGTATTTTCAAAAAAGCAAAAGTAAAGATTTAACCTGATTAATTAACAAACTTTTTGGTCTAATTAAAGAAAACCGGTTGCTATTTTTTAGTACGAAGAATAGATTTTACGGATATGTGGCGATTTCGTAATCTGTCAGGTTGACTTGAACCTGTCAGGTTGAAAATATTAAATTTCTCACATCGTTTTTTCGTGACGCTGCACTTTACAAATACCGGGTTTTATTGTTACTGTTCAGCCTCATGTAAAAT
>CAZREZ010000121.1:0-8182 GCA_964599115.1 uncultured Bacteroidales bacterium | reverse complement strand
ATCGTATAAACCCATCCTGTGATTTTCACCCCCACCGGTTCTTACTGCTTCTTTTTCGAGCAATCGGAGATTGGGAGTGGTTTTGCGGGTATCTAAAACTTTTGTTTTTAATCCTTTGAGTTGTGAAACTATTTTATCAGTGGCAGTTGCAATCCCGCTCAAACGTTGCATAAAATTAAGGGCAAGCCGTTCGGCAGATAATATTGAAATTGATTTTCCTTCAACTGTAAAAACTACATCTCCTTTTTTAACTTTTGTTCCGTCTTTCAATAATATGCTGAATTTGATATTTTTATCAACTTTCTGAAATATTTTTTTTGCTATATCAACTCCTGCCAGAATCCCGTCTTCTTTAATTAATAATTGAGCTTTGCCACAGGCATTTTCGGGAATGGTTGCCAGGGAAGTAAAATCTCCATCACCAAGATCTTCTTCCAAAGCCCTTTCAATTATTTCGTCTGTTATCATTTAAATAAATATTTTGTAGAATAAATTTGAAAATTAATCAATTTCAAACTGTAACTGTTGAATCAAATATTTTGTGTTAACTTTTTCAAGCAGGATATAAGTTCTAAAAGTTTTTTCAGAAGAGATATAAGTTCCGATAATATACTTGGAACCGGCATCTGATGACCCCTGATGATTTATTTTGAATGATTTAGGGGGATTTTTTTTAAAAAAATCCTTAATTACAAATTCAGCCTGCGCTTTGCTGTAAATATCTTCGTTTTTGGGTAAACTTATATCAATGGTAGAATTAAAAAATCCTGCCAGCATTTTTGAGTTACCGGTTTTTATTGCATTAGCGATATTCTCGTTTATTTCATCCGGAGACTGAGCTATAGCATGTGAATTTATGGTTATTACGGATAATAAAAGAATAGAGATAATTAATAAAGGTTTCATAATAAAAATTTGTTTGATTGTTAAGTAAAAATGAATTAAGTAATGATTTATGCAAATTTAATAAAATGAAATGAAAATATTAATTATTCTGTAATGATTTTATTTGAAATTAGTTATTTTTGTAAAAAATTTAAAAAGTTTACATGAAAAAATATTATTATATCATTAAATATTTTATGTCAGTTTGTATAGCAGTAGTTTTAGTTTCATGTACTTCATCGCATGACCAACCCCCAAAAGAAGATTTTGAAGAACAGATTGATGCTTTCAGCGAATCACTTGAAGATATTGATGAAGCCATGGATATGGTTGATATGCTTAATAAAAAATTGAATGATATTGAAAAAAGGTATGAAGCAGGTGAATTGACCGAGGAAGAGGCAGCCCGACTAACAGAGGAGGTCAACCATAAATACAGCCGCGAGATTGCCAGAAGATCAAACCTGAATCCAGCTGTAAACCTTCCCCAATGGGCAAAATATTTAGGATTAACAGAACCGCAGGATTTGAAGCTTGATGAAGATTTTTCGCAGCAAACTTCTATTGACAATCCTGATGAAGGTTATAATTCTGTTATTTTAGTTTATATAGGAAGTTATGAAAAAGCAATGGAACAAGCAAAAATTATTGCCGAAAAAGCCGGAATCCCCTTAAGTAAAAACTATAAACTTGCTTTCAAAATGGCTGAAAAGTACGGAGAGAGTTTAGAAGAGATCAAAGGTATTACATATATGAATTATGATTTTTCAAATGTTGATGTTGATTTTAAAATATCAATCAGCGTAAGCGAAAATGGCGTTTTAACAATTAATGCTGTGGATGTTATCCAAATGAATGAATATCTTAAAAAAAAATCATCGCAAAATTTCAATTCCTTTTAATAAACAACTTAAAAATTAACGATTATTCCTGCTTTCGAAAAATAAATATGCTTATATGAGTAATACTTTTAACTCAATAAAACATACTGGTATTATTAAGAGCATTGATAAAGATAAAATTAATGTTACAATTTTATCGCAATCGGCTTGTTCCGACTGTCATGCAAAAAGCATGTGTGCTATTGCCGATATGAAAGAAAAAGTTATTGAAATATCAAGGAGGTCAAGCGACAATTATAATATTGGAAATCATGTTACAGTTGTAATGGAAAGGACAATGGGTGCTAAAGCAGTGTTTTATGGTTATTTTTTTCCTTTTCTTGTAGTTTTGATTTCATTGATTGTTTTGATAAGTTTAACCGGAAATGAAGGACTTGCAGGATTAATTTCCTTAGTTTTGCTTATTCCTTATTATTTTATGATTTATTTATTTAGAGATAAGATAAAAAAGAAATTTGAATTTAAAATAATTTAATACCATGAACAAAAAATTTAAGATTTTACCTTTACTGGTAATATTTATTATGAGCGTTTTGGTTGGTAATGCACAATTAACACCAACTGTTAGTAAAGCAAAATATTTTCGCAAAACCATTCCTTTGCGTGATATGAAGCCAATTCCTCCCAGCACAAGAAACCGTAGCTGGAAAGATGGAATAATCAGGAATGAAGAAAATTTTAAAATCAACAGACCATATAACGAAGATGCACTTCCGAATGGTGTTGACCCTGCTTTACAGGATTATCAGGGTAAAGTTCAACAGGCAAGAGGTCCAATTCAAAATTATGATGGAGTAGGAAATGTTAACGGCGTTTTTCCTCCTGATACTGAAGGTGATGTTGGATTGAATCATTATTTTCAGATGATTAATCTTTCTTTTGCTATTTGGGATAAAGAAGGAAATCAATTATACGGACCGGTTGATAACAGTTCATTATGGACAGGATTTATCGGTCCATGGACTGGCACTAATGACGGCGACCCGATTGTTCTTTACGATGAAGAAGCTGACAGATGGATGGCAAGCCAGTTTGCAATTAATACATCAAATGGAACTTACTGGCAGTTAATTGCTATTTCCGAAACCGGCGATCCGCTCGGAGCATATTATCAGTATGCTTTTCAATTCCCTGCATTTAACGACTATCCGAAATTTGGTGTTTGGCACGATGCTTATTATGCATCTTTTAATATATTCGGAAGTTATTTCCGTGGAGCAGCAGCAGCTTTTGAACGCGATGCTATGCTCATAGGTGATACTAATGCAAGAATGGTTCTTTTTGACTTGCCTGACGGAAGTGACCCGTCAAGCATGTTGCCTGCCGACTTTGATGCTACAGAACCAACTTCAGGCACTCCCAATTATTTCGTTTATTTTAATGATGATGCATGGGGCTACAGCTTTGATCAGTTAAGAATTTGGGAATTTAATGTTGATTGGACCAATACCGGAAATTCCACTTTTACAGAAGCATTTATTTTGCAAACAGAACCTTTTGATTCGGAATTATGTTCTGCTCCAAGAACAAGATGTATCCCTCAGCCAAATACATCCACTAAACTTGAAACTCTTTCAGACAGGCTAATGTATCGTTTACAATACAGGAAATTTAATGATTATGATGTGATGCTTACCAACCATACTGTTGATGTTAATGGTAATGGGCTTGGCGGGGTAAGGTGGTATGAAATGCGCGATTATCATGACGGAAACGGATGGATAATTTATCAACAGGGTACGTATTCTCCTGATGATAACCATCGCTGGATGGGAAGTATTGCAATGAACGGACTTGGAAATATTGCCCTTGGTTATTCTGTTTCAAGCAGTACCGTTTCTCCATCTGTTCGTTATACAGGACGTACTGCCAATGCTCCTTTAGGTGAGATGAACCTTGCCGAGATTGAATTGGTGAAGGGTCTTGGTTCACAAACCAGCTATAATCGCTGGGGCGATTACAGTATGATGTCTGTTGACCCATCTGATGATTCTACTTTTTGGTATACACAGGAATATATGAATGGTGGCTGGAAAACACGAATATCATCATTCAATTTTGATCCTGTTGCAAATGTCACAGCTTATGCAGGTATAGATGATCAGGTTTGTGAAGATACAACTTATCAGGCTTCAGGTGCAGCTACAAATAATAATTCTGTTTATTGGACTACATCAGGAGATGGAATTTTCGGCAATCCTGCATCATTAAATGCTAATTACTGGCGCGGACCCGAAGACCTTGAAAACGGACATGTAACCTTAACTATAACAGCTTACGGATTAATACCGGGTGATGTAATTAGTGATAGTATGCTATTATCTTTTTCACCGGTTCCTGTTTCCGATGCAGGAAATGATACAACTATTTGTGAAGATGAATCAATTACTTTATCAGGATATGCTGAAAACCAGAGCTCTGTTTTATGGACAACTGAAGGTGATGGTATGTTTGATTATGATACTTTGTTGGCAGCAACTTATACTCCCGGAACAGATGATATTTTCAATGGTTCCGTCCAATTAACTTTAACAGCTTATCCTGTTGAACCTTGTAATGATGAAGTTATTGATAATGTATTAATAACTATTGATGAATGCACCGGCATGATTGACCATGAAGGTAATGATTTATTGATAAGTCTGATTCCAAACCCAACAACCGGAATGATTAATTATACAATATCCGGCGTAAAAAATGTAAATATTATCATAAGCGTTTTAAACACACAAGGAAATGTAATGTTGTCGGATAAGTTTGTTAATGTTTCAGGAAAGATTAAAGAACAACTTGATATGACAAAATATCCAAAAGGAACATACTATTTCAAAGTCCAAAGTAATATTTCCGTAAAAGTTGAAAAGATTGTTGTTCAGTAAATTTGTTTAAGAGACTATGTTATTTTCTAATTAAGTTTTAAAGCATCCCATGTATTTCTGACAGTGGGAATTAGCAGACAGTTTCATGTTGAAGATTGCAAGTTTAATAAAACGAAAGACTGGATAAGTCTTTTGATAAAAGCAATCTGTTGCTTCAAAACCTGAAAAAAGAATTATATAAAATTGCATAAAACAAAATAATATTATACCAAGTAGTATAATACTAATAGGTAAAATTATGAAAACACCTTTTAAATTTGGAAATATTGTTACTCAGAAATATTTCGTTTGTAACGAGTGCCTCGAAATAAGTCGTTTATAACAACAAATGACAATTATTTAAATAAAATTAGTAATTTTGGTTTTATGTCAGATAAGTATAAAATTTTTGATCAAGAAGAAGCCTATTTCATAACTATGACTATTGTTGGCTGGATTGATGTTTTTACAATAAAAAATTACAAACTGCTAATTACAAATTCTTTAAAATATTGCCAACAAAATAAAGGATTTATAGTGGAGAAAGAGGAAGATTATTTATATAGCTCTGCAAGAAATTATGCAGATTTAGATAATTATTTAGATATAGAATTAATTACACCAAAGCTAAAAATATACAGGTAGCGTTACAAACGCTAAAATATTCCGAACTCGTTACAAACGAGTCAATTATTGTTAAATGAAATAAAAAAATAAATATATTAAAATACAGGAAGATCATCATGAAATCAAAAATTAACCGTCGCAATTTTTTTGTTAGAGTATCCCAGGCAGGAGTGGCCGGTTGCGCTCTTATGTTTGGATTAAAATTACCTTCCATAGATAGTTTCAGCAAATTCCTTGATGATGTGATGAACTTAGCAGTTGTGAAAAAGATTTATGGACCCGTTATCCCAAATTTAAGGAAGCCGTAGTTGAAATGCAGAAAAAATATTTTTTAAAATAAAAGAAAAATAATAAATAATTTGAGATTAAATTATTTAGTTTTGCGCTATTAATTTCCATTAAAATTATTTTTGTAAGAAGCAGAATATGAGTTATATAAATTTTGATAAAAATCAATTGATTAATTTAGAATACTCGTTGAAACGAGAGCTGATCCGCTCAAATACAACGGGTTCTTATGCAAGTACGACTATTGTAAATTGTAATACAAGAAAATATCATGGTTTGTTAATTACTCCTCAACCGGAAATTGATTTTGATAATCATGTTTTATTATCAAATCTTGATGAAACAATTATTCAGAAAGAAGCTGAGTTTAATCTGAGTATTCACATGTACGATGGTGGGGTATATGATCCTAAAGGACACAAATATATCAGGGATTTTAGTGACGAGCCAATTCCCAAACTTACTTATAGAGTGGGTAATGTTATACTTACAAAAGAAATGCTTTTTGCCTGTAACAGCGATCGTATTTTAATCAGGTATTCTCTTGAAGATGCTTATTTACCGGTAATTTTACGACTTAAACCTTTTTTAGCATTTAGAAATGTTCATAAACTAAGCTCGTCAAATATTGGACTGAATAACAAATATAAAAATATCAGGAATGGAATAAAAATTCAAATGTATAAGGGATATTCATATTTAAATATGCAGTTTTCTAAAGCTGCTGAATACACTCATGTCCCACACTGGTATTATAATATTGAATACATAAGAGAAAAGGAAAGAGGTTATGAATTTTTGGAAGACCTTTATGTTCCCGGATTTTTCGAACTCTCCCTTAAAAAGGGCGAAAGTGTTGTTTTCGCTGCCGGTTTGGAGGAAATTAATCCTATTTCAATAAAAAGATCATTCACTGCTGAGACAAAAAAACGTATCCATAGAAATAGTTTTAAAAACTGCCTTATTAATTCTGCAAAGCAATTTCTTATAAAGAAAGGTAATAAAACCGAAATTATTGCCGGCTTTCCATGGTTTGGAAGCTGGGGCAGAGATTCTTTTATTTCTTTACCAGGCTTGACTTTAACTATCGGTGATATAAAAACCTGTAAATTGGTAATTGATACTTTACTGGAGAATTTACAGGGTCCATTATTCCCAAATTGCGGCGAATCCAAAGAAGCTGTATATAATTCTGTAGATGCTCCTTTATGGTTTTTCTGGGCTTTACAGCAGTATGCCGAAGCTTCAGGTACTGAAAATGTAATATGGAAAAATTATGGCGAAAAAATGCAATTAATTTTAAACGGTTTTCGTAACGGAACAGATTTTAATATTAAAATGCAGGAAAACGGATTAATCTTCGCAGGTGAAAAAGGTATGGCATTAACATGGATGGATGCAATTGTAGATGGAAAACCTGTAACTCCGAGAATTGGTTGTGCCGTTGAAATTAATGCTCTATGGTACAATGCTGTGATGTTTAGCCTCGAAATGGCTAAGTTGGCAGGTGATAAAGATTTTATTAATAATTGGAGTTATTTACCTGAAAAAATATTAAATTCATTTAAGGAAACATTCTGGAATAAAGAAAAAGCTTATCTCGCTGATTATGTTAACGGTGATTACAAAGATTGGGCTGTTAGACCAAACCAGGTGTTTGCAACCTCATTAAAATATTGTCCTATTGATAAAGAAATCCAAAAAAGTGTTTTGGATATTGTTGAAAACGAATTATTAACACCTCGGGGACTCAGAACTTTATCACCAAAAAATTCTTCATATAAAGGTACTTATAAAGGAAATCAAAAGGAAAGAGACCTTGCCTATCATCAGGGAATTGTATGGCCTTGGTTATTAGGTCATTTTGTTGAAGGATATCTGAAAATTCATGGAGCCGCCGGAATAGCTTTTGTAAAATCTTTATTCAAAGGATTTGAAAATGTTATGACTGAAGCCGGTATCGGAACTATTTCAGAGGTTTATGACGGCGACCCGCCTTATAAAGCAGGTGGAGCAATATCTCAGGCATGGAGTGTTGCCGAACTTCTTAGAATTAATAGGATGATTGAGAAATACAGTGGAAGTAATTAGAAATTGGAAATCCATACGGACAAGTTTAGAAATTAGAAACTGATGGGAGTTGGGGAAATCCATATGGACGCCCTGCGGTTGTGAGGGAATATGGGGAAACAGGAATAATAACAATATAGAATTAAGATTTAAGAATGAAAGTATTGATGTTTGGGTGGGAATTTCCACCTCACATAACAGGAGGGCTTGGAACAGCATGTTTTGGATTAACCAAAGGATTGACGAAACATGGTGTTGAAGTGATATTTGTTGTACCAAAAGCTTACGGCGATGAAAATCAGGAAGCTGTTAAGCTGGTTAATGCAAGCGATATTACAGTTGATTATGAAGATACTGCCTATCAGGAGTACTGGAATCGTATAACTTATATGGAGATAGGGTCGAATCTGATCCCTTACGTTGGCCCTGAAGAGTTTAAGCATATAGTAGAACAAAATAAAATTGACTCGGTTGAAGAAAAAAAATCCGTTTTATCAAAAAACTTTACTTTTTCAGGAAAATACGGAAAAGATTTAATGGATGAGGTTTCAC
>CAZREZ010000120.1:0-8249 GCA_964599115.1 uncultured Bacteroidales bacterium | reverse complement strand
GGAAGTTATAAAGAAGTATTAGTAAATATTCACAAAAACGAGGAAGAAAAAGATGATTTTGAAAATTTTAGAAAATGGATGCGTTTATGTTTCCAAAATAATTTTATTGATATTTATAAGTTTGTAAGCGAAATAGCAAAAACAGGCAGAGAAAATCAAAAAAGATTTTTGGCTTTTGCTTTAAAAAGTATCAGGGAAATTTTATTGATAAATTATGAAAATAATGATTTAACTAAGCTTAACAATGAAGAATTAGATTTTACTCAAAAAATATCGTCTTGTATAGATCCGGCTAACGGAATACGATTTTCTGATGAGTTTAACAAAGCTCTCTTTCATATTGAAAGAAATGCAAATCCGTCAATTGTATTCATGGACTTATCAATTAAAGCAACTAAGCTTTTTAAAAAATAAACATAACTAATCACAGTAAAATTTTGTAAACTTGCAATCCAAAATACTGTTAAATGAAAAATGATATAAAAAACAATCCAAATCCGTTTTTATCTAGAGGTTGTAGTAAGCTTCCCGATACTTATAATAAGAATGAAAATATATTTAAACAGTCTTGTTGTAAGTTAAATGATAATGACTGGTTAAAAAATATTGAGCTTCCGAAAAATCAAAAAAAGTTTAATTATGTAGAAGTGCGTTTTAAAAACAGCCGAAAAGATTTTTTTAGTTTTCCTGAGGGAATGGAACTGAATGAAGGTGACATTGTAGCTATTGAAGCTTCTCCCGGACATGATATAGGTATTATTTCAATGACAGGTGAAGTAGTAAGATTACAAATGAAAAAAAAGAATATAGCACTAATAATGAAAATTTAAAGAAAGTTTATCGCAGGGCTCGTGCTACAGATATTGAAAAATGGAAAACAGCAGTTGAATCTGAAGACTTTTCAATATATAAATCAAGAGAAATTGCAAATGATCTTTCTCTTGAGATGAAAATAAATGATGTTGAATATCAGGGTGATAATACAAAAGCAATTTTTTATTATACAGCAGACGACCGTGTAGATTTCAGGGAACTTATAAAGTTACTTGCCGAAGAATTTAAAGTCAGAATTGAAATGCGGCAAATAGGTGTAAGGCAGGAAGCATGCCGCATCGGTGGAATAGGCTCCTGTGGCAGAGAACTGTGTTGCTCAACATGGCTTTGGAATTTTAAATCAGTTTCTACAACCACAGCCAGAACACAACAACTTTCACTTAATCCTCAAAAATTAGCAGGACAATGTGGAAAATTAAAATGTTGCCTGAATTTTGAAAACGATAATTATATTGATGCTTTTAAAAAATTTCCGAATAGTGAGATTATTTTAAAAACAAAAAAAGGAGAAGCTGTTTATCAAAAAACTGATATTTTTAAAAAAATCATGTGGTATTCATATCTTAATGATGAATCAAATATGTTGGCAATACCGATTGAAAAAGTTCAGCAGATAATTGAAGATAATACAAAAAAAATATTTCCTGAAAAGTTAGAAGATTTTGCATATGTTCAGGAACCTAAAACCAATTACGAAAATTCAGACGGAAAGGAAGATTTGTTCAGGTTTGATTAATGTTAATTTGTTTGGCATTTTGCCGCAGGCATCACTTTATGAGGCGAACACCTGAATTGATACAAATTATCCGAGACAGATATACAATAAATTCAGGAATAATGCTTTATTAAAAAAAGCAAAGTTTAATATGAATTTTAATAACTTAAATAAATTTTATATAATTTCCCTTATCTTAATTTTAATATTTGCCTCCTGTGATTCAAATACGGTTTATGATAAGTACTTGAGCGTAAGAACGGAATGGAATAAAAATAATATTTTGGAATTTGAAGTTGAAATAACTGATACAACTTCATTGTATAAATATTTTATTAACATCAGAAATTCAACTGATTATAAATTCAGAAATATCTACTTTTTTTTAAACACACAGTTCCCCGATGGTCGCAGAGCTCGTGATACTATTGAATGTATCCTTGCTTCTGCCGACGGAAGATGGCTGGGTAGCGGATTACGTGATATAAAAAGTAACCGGATTTTATTAAAAAATAAAATTAAATTTCCCCAAACAGGTATTTATAATTTTAAACTGGAACAGGCAATGCGTGTTGATAATCTGCAGGGGATTGAAGATGTAGGAATAAGAATAGAAAAAGAATAATAGCAACTATTTATTTTGTAAAAAATGACTAAAAAAAATAAATATTTTTCTTTCAATTTCATTCTTAAGTTTTGGATAATTTATTTATTATTTATTTTTTCAATAGTCTTAATTTTTATTGGCATCGCAAATGAGTGGTTTGGAAAGATGCCTACTTTTGAAGAACTTGAAAACCCGAAAAGCAATTTAGCTTCTGAAATATACTCGGCTGATGGAAAACTTTTAGGTACATATTATATTGAAAACCGTTCGAATATCCATTTCAGGGATTTATCACCAAATCTTGTAAATGCACTTATTGCAGCTGAAGATATTAGATTTGAAGATCATTCGGGAATTGACGGTAAAGCTTTGGTTAGAGTTGTTATCGGGGTATTAAGCGGAAATACAAGAGGTGGCGGAAGCACTGTTACTCAACAACTTGCAAAAAATCTCTTTCCCCGAAAAAATTACCCTTCAATATTAGACCTTACAATAGCAAAATTTAAAGAATGGATTACAGCGACAAAACTTGAACGTAATTATTCGAAAGAAGAAATAATTGCTATGTACTTTAATACGGTCCCGTTTGGAAGCCAATCCTATGGCATTAAAGCTGCTGTAAAAACATTCTTTAATAAAATTCCTGATTCACTTAATCTTGAGGAAGCAGCTTTGATGGTTGCTGTTATAAATGCACCAACACGATATAGCCCAATCAGGAATCCCGAGAGGTCTTTAAAAAGAAGAAATCTTGTATTGAGCCAAATGAAAAAATACGGATATATTAGCGAAGCCGTATATGATTCCATTAGCCTGATTCCTATTGATATGTCAAATTTTGGAATTTTAGACCATACACGAGGGCAAGCACGATATTTTAGGGAATTTTTAAGAGGCGAGTTAAAAAAATGGTGTAGTAGCCATTATAAAGCCGATGAAACATCTTATGATCTTTACAAAGACGGATTAAAAATCTATACTACATTAAATTCCAAAATGCAGCAATATGCCGAAGAATCCGTTCTGGAGCATTTGTCTCTGGATTTACAACCGACTTTTTATGAACATTGGAAGGATTATACAAATGCACCATTTGTTTTTGAAAGTGATTCTATAGAAGTAGAAATTGAAAAAGTTATGGATTTAGCCATGCGTCGTTCCGAAAGATACAGAAAACTGAGAAATGCAGAAATTCCTATTGATTCAATCAAACTGTCATTTAATACTCCTGTTGAAATGACCGTTTTTTCGTGGAATGGTGAAATTGACACAGTAATGACCCCAATGGACTCAATAATGTATTATAAATATTTTCTTTTGGCAGGTTTAATGTCAATGGAGCCACATACAGGATTCGTCAGGGCTTATGTTGGTAGTATTGATTATAACTATTTTAAATATGATCATGTAAAACTTGGAAAACGTCAGGTAGGTTCAACATTTAAACCTTTTCTTTATACTCTTGCCATGCAGGAAGGAGAATTATCACCATGTAGTAAACTACCGAATGTACAGCCCGTTATTGAACTTATAACAGGAGACACATGGGAGCCTAGAAATGCTTCAAAGAAAAAATTAGGAGAAGAAATAGCATTAAAATATGCTTTAGCAACATCAAATAACTGGATATCAGGCCATTTGATAAAAAGGTATTCTCCGCAATCAGTTATTAAAATTGCCCGTAAAATGGGTGTTACAAGTTTTATTCCACCTGTGTATTCAATTGCTCTAGGCTCAGCTGATCTTTCAGTGTATGAAATGGTTGGTGCTATGAACACCTTTGCTAATAAAGGCGTGTATGTAGAACCTATTTTTATTACAAGAATTGAAGATAAGCACGGGAATATTATTGAAAGATTTGTTCCAAAAAAAGTTGAAGCTATGAACGAAAAAACCGCATATCTTATGCTTGAGCTTTTAAAAGGCGTGGTTCAGTATGGTACAGGTATTAGATTGCGATTGAAATATGGGTATAATAATCCTATAGCAGGTAAAACAGGTACAACAAATAATCAGTCAGATGGATGGTTTATGGGGATTACACCCGAACTTACTACAGGGATATGGGTTGGTTGTGAAGACAGAAGTGTCCATTTCAGAAATATAACATTAGGTCAGGGTGCTAATATGGCTCTGCCAATATGGGCTCTGTATATGCAAAAAATTTATGATGATGAATCATTAGGAGTTGGTATGGGTGATTTTGAAAAACCTTTACATGAACTGGATATTGAATTTGACTGTGAGAAATTGGATAAAAATCATGGTTTATACAATGAGTTAGAAAGTGATGATGTGTTTTAATTTATCTTGATTTTAAAGAGCAATGGTTTTTAGCAGCAGTTTATTTTTACTTTATTTCCTTCCAATTTTCCTTATAGTTTATTATTCTCTTGACTGGAAATACAAAAACCTGTTTGCTTTAATTGCAAGTATTTTCTTTTATTCATGGGGTGCACCTGATTTTATTTTTATTGTACTCGGCTCAATTGCTATTGATTATTACATTGTAAATTTATTAGCAAAATCTTCCGGAAAAAACAAACGAATATTTCTTTCCCTTTCTATTATTCTTAATATTGGACTACTTGCTTATTTTAAATACGCTAATTTCTTTATTGAAAATGTAAATGAGATATTAGGATATTTCGGATTCAATTATATTCAATGGGTGAAAGTTATACTGCCTATTGGAATTTCATTTTTTACATTTCAAAAATTAACCTATTCGGTTGATGTTTACAGGAAAGTGCATACCCCCTTAAAAAAAGTTACTGATTATGCTCTTTACATATTGATGTTTCCCCAACTTATAGCCGGTCCGATTGTGAGATTTAATGAAATTGCCGACAGGATTGAGGACCGTAGAAAGTTTGAAACTATTGATAATAAACTACTTGGATTTTTCAGGTTTGCTATAGGCCTGGCTAAAAAAGTTTTAATTGCTAATGTTATGGGTGCGGAAGCTGACAGGATTTTTGCTATGAACGCAGATGATATGACTACTCCATTAGCATGGATAGGAGTAATTGCTTATGCTTTTCAAATATATTTTGATTTTGCCGGATATTCAGATATGGCAATAGGAATCGGTAAGATGATTGGATTTTCTTTCCCTGAAAATTTTAACAATCCATATATTTCTCAAAACATTACGGAATTCTGGAGAAGATGGCATTTAACACTTAGCCGCTGGATGAAAGATTATCTTTATATCCCTTTAGGTGGTAATAGAGTCGCTACTAAAAGAAGACTGTATTTTAATTTATGGATTGTCTTTCTTATCTCAGGCTTATGGCATGGAGCAGCATGGACATTTATAATATGGGGCGCTTTTCATGGCCTTTTTTTAATACTGGACAGGCTGTTCCTGCTGAAATTCTTTAAGTTTATAGGTAAGTATCCAAGCATTATTATTACATTTATTATTACACTGATCGGGTGGGTTTTATTCAGGTCGGAAAATTTATCGCATGCAATGGTATTTGTAAAGAAAATGTTTGAGTTTAATTTCATAGGTACTGGAATATATTTAAACCGGGAATTCATAATTATTTTATGTGTTGCGATATTCTTTTCATTTTTTGCAGTAATTAAAGGAGTTGAAAATTGGCAAATGAAACTTTTTACTAAAAATAAAACTATTAAAGGTTATATAACAACAATTTCAATAGCCTTGATTTTAATTTTAATTAGTATCGGATCAATCACATCGTCAGGATTTAATCCGTTTATCTATTTTAGATTTTAATAACAAATGCAGAAAAAAATAAAAAATATAATTTTCGGCATAGTCATGATATTGTTAATCCTGCCTTTTGTTCAGGAACAGTTTGATATTTTTAAAATTAATCCTTTGAAAGGTTCTTTCAAAAAACCGGAAAAACCCGAATTTAGTTTCTCAAAGTATTATTCAGGAGAATTTCAAAATATATATAATGATTATCTTGAACAGAATATTGGCTTCAGACCGTTTTTTATACGTGTTAATAATCAAATTGCTTTTTCTGTTTACGATACTGCTTTAGCTAACTGGGTGACTATCGGAAAGAAAAATTATTTATATGAAGAAAATTACATAACTGCATATTTAGGTAGAGATTTTATCGGGAAAGAAAAAATTGACAATAAAATTAAAAAGGTTAAATTTTTACAGGATACACTTAAGAAAATTGGAGTTAAGCTTGTTTTGATTTTCGCACCCGGAAAAGCAAGTTTTTATCCCGAATATATTCCGGATAAATATAATCCGTCTGAAAAAACAATTTCTAACTACGATTATTATACTAAACGATGTATAGAAGAAGGAATCAATTATATTGATTATAATGATTATTTTATACAAATGAAAGATACTTCAAGATATCTTCTGGTTCCTAAATGCGGTATTCACTGGAGCTTATACGGAGTAGCAATTACAATTGATTCCTTAAAAAAATATATGGAAAAATATCAAAATATTAAAATGCTTGATATTACATGGGATACTATTGAAGTTACGAAAGAACTTCGTGATACTGATTATGATATTGCTGATGGGATGAATCTGTTATTTACAATTCCTCATCAAAAAATGGCTTATCCTAAATTACGTTTTGAAATAAATCCTGATAAAATACGTCCCAATGTTATCACAATTGCCGATAGTTATTATTGGAATATTTATGGTTCGGGGATTGCATCAAAAATATTTGGAAATAATTCATTTTGGTACTATTGTAAACAAGCATATAACAGTAAATATTCAGAACCAAAAAAGGTTGATGAACTTAATGTAAAAAAGGAAATTGAAAGCCAGGATTTTATATTTTTATTAGCTTCGGAAATCAATTTACATAAATTTGCTTTTGGCTTTATTGATAAAGCTTTTGAATTATATTCAACAGATAAAGAAACTGCATATTACGAAGATCTGATCCGAAGTAGTCCTAAATGGATTGTAAAAATTTCAAAGAAAGCAAAAGAAAAAAATATTAGTCTTGATGAAATGATACGACAGGATGCAATATGGATGAAAAATAACAAAGGTGATAAATAGTGCTTGCCAGAAAACGTCAATTTCTTCGTTACGCTCGTGCAGAAACCAGTCATCCGTACGGACTCCTTGTTTTCTGCACTTCGCAAGCCTCGAACTTGACGTTTTCTGACTAAGCACTCCAAAATATTGAGTTTTCGTATAAAGACTAAATAGTTATTTCAGTACTTTTTTGTCGAATATATTATATTTCAAAATACAAAATATTGCCTTAAAGCCATCTATTGCTTTAATTTTTTTCCCTTCCTTATAAACTCTTCCATAATATGAGATTCCAACCTCATAGATCCTGATATTCGGATAACGGGAAATTTTTGAAGTGATTTCAGGCTCAAACCCGAAACGTTTTTCTTTTAATAATATTTTTTTCAGAATATCAGACCTGAAAAGTTTATAACATGTTTCCATATCTGTCAGATTAAGGTTGGAAAACAAGTTTGATAAGAATGTAAGGAATTTATTACCTATTGAATGCCAGAAAAATAAAATGCGGTGCGGGCTTCCACCCATAAAGCGCGACCCGTAAACAACATCTGCAAATCCATTAATTACAGGTTTTAACATTTTATTATATTCGTTCGGGTCATATTCAATGTCCGCATCCTGAATAATTATAAAGTCGCCGGTAGCTATTTCTATTCCCTTTTGTATTGCTGCTCCTTTTCCCTGATTAAGCTTTTGATTATAAAGTTTTATTTCATCATCAACATGTGAATTAATACATTCATTTGTAACATCTTCTGAGTTATCGGTAGAACCGTCGTTAATAATAATAATTTCTTTTTTTATACCACCGGTTAATTTAACCTCAGAAATCTTCTTAAGTATTACGGGAATTGTTTCCGCCTCATTGTAAACAGGTATTAAAATTGACAGCTTTTTTATTTTCATTTTTATAAGTTTCGTAAATCGTAAATATCTATTTCTTTATAACTTCCTATTTTATTTTTTATATAAGGTTGAATATTGTTTTCCTTACAAATAGCTGAATCAAATGTTATTAAATATTCTGCACCTGATTTTATTCTTTTTGCTTTTAAATAATTTAAGTGCTTGTA
>CAZREZ010000119.1:0-8336 GCA_964599115.1 uncultured Bacteroidales bacterium | reverse complement strand
ATTTCTTTTTTGTATGGTTTTTAAGAAAAACTTTCCAAAAAAAATTGAAGGAAGCAATTGGATTGGGAGTTGGATTTGCTATATCTGTATTCCTTATTCAGGGAATTATTGATATTTTTATTTGGGGATACCCTTTTGCCGAGCTTAACGAATATATCAGGTATAATGTTGAAAATGCTTATAATTATAACATAATTGCATGGTATAGTTATTTGTTATTGATTTTGGGAATTTTAATACCACCTATCAGTTTATTCTTATTTTACGGATTTCTCAGATCGTGGAAAAAGTATTTTCTTATTTTCCTGCCAACAATGTTATTTCTTGTTTTTCATTCATATTTCCCAAACAAACAGGAGCGTTTTATATTACCTATAATACCTTTTATTATTATACTTGGAATTATAGGATGGAATGAATTTTTTGTAAAATCAAAGTTCTGGAACAAGAATAAAAAATTATTAAAAGCTTGCTGGATATTTTTCTGGACAATAAATTTGATCTTATTGCCGGTTATATCAACAATGTATTCAAAAAAAGCCAGAGTAGAATCAATGGTTTATCTTTCAAAATATGAAAATATAAAATATATTTTACTTGAAGACACAAATAATGATAATGCAAAAATTTGTCCGAAATTCTATCTAAATCAGTGGAGTAGTGAATACTGGGTAACAAAATCAATACCTCTTAAAGTATATCTTGAAAAAACCTGGACGGGAAAAAATACAACTCCGGGATTTGTTTTGTTTTTCGAAGAAAAAAATATTAATAAGCGTGTTAATTCAATTAAAACCGTTTTGCCTAATCTTGAATACGAAACAACTATTGAACCAGGTTTTGTTGATGATATTATGAACTGGCTTAATCCAATAAATGCTAATCAGACTATTAATATATACAGGAATACTGATGTTTATCCAAATAAATTACCATAATGAATTTATGAACAAAGAAAAAGCCAAAATAAAAATCGGAAAATTATCAGAAGAAATTGAAAAACATAATTATAATTATTATGTTCTTTCAAATCCTGTGATCAGTGATTATGATTTTGACTTACTTTTAGAAGAACTAATTGACCTTGAAAAGCAATTTCCCGATCTGATTAAATCCGACTCCCCTACTCAACGTGTCGGTGGCGAAATAACAAAAGAATTTAAGCAGGTTACTCATAAGTATCCAATGCTTTCGCTTAGTAATACTTATTCTGAAGAAGAAGTAATGGATTTTGAAAAAAGAGTTAACAAAATTATCGGACATAAATCTGAGTATGTATGCGAACTAAAATACGATGGAGTTGCTATTTGTTTAATATACAAAAATGGTTTATTAACACAAGCAGTGACACGTGGCGACGGAGTTCTGGGAGATGATGTAATTGCAAATGTTAAAACTATTAGAAGTATTCCAATAAGATTACATGGTGATTTTCCTGATGAATTTGAGATAAGAGGAGAAATTTATTATCCTCATGATGGATTTAAAAAGCTTAATGATGAAAGGATTGAAGTTGGAGAAGATCCTTTTGCAAATCCAAGAAACGCTGCATCCGGTACATTAAAAATGCAGGATTCTGCCGAAGTAGCAAAACGTCCGCTTGATTGCATTTTATATTATTGTTTAGGAGATAAACTTCCTGGTAAAAAACATTACAATAATTTGCAGGATGCAAGAAAATGGGGATTTAAAATCTCAAAAAATATTGCTGTTTGTAAAAATCTTGAAGAAATATTTGAGTTCATAAATGACTGGAATGAAGCAAGAAAAAAACTTCCATTTGACATTGATGGCGTAGTAATTAAAGTAAACTCAATTGCCGAACAGGATAAACTCGGCTCAACAGCTAAGTCACCGCGCTGGGCAATCGCATACAAATATAAAGCTGAAAGAGTTGTAACAAAATTACTTTCAATTGATTACCAGGTTGGAAGAACCGGTGCTATAACACCGGTTGCTAATCTTAAACCCATTCTGTTAGCAGGAACAATTGTAAAACGCGCCTCATTGCATAACGCCGGTATTATTTCACAACTTGATGTTAGAATTGGTGATATGGTTTACGTTGAAAAAGGTGGTGAGATAATCCCGAAAATTGTTGGAGTAGATATTTCAAAACGACCCGAAACAGCCGTAAAAGTTAAATTCATTGAGAATTGTCCCGAATGCGGAACTAAATTAGTAAGAAAAGAAGGCGAAGCAATTTTTTATTGTCCGAATGAATCAGGTTGCCCACCACAGATAAAAGGAAAACTTGAACATTTTATAAGCCGCAAGGCAATGAATATTGATAGTTTGGGTGAAGGAAAAATAGAAATGCTTTACGATAATAATTTAGTATTAAATATTGCTGATTTGTATGATCTGAAATATGAACAATTATTCGGACTGGAAAAAATATTTCCTGCAAATGAAAATAAAAAAGAAAGAAAAGTAAGTTTTAAAGATAAAACAGTTAAAAATATTTTAAACGGTATTGAAGCATCAAAACAAGTTCCTTTTGAACGCGTGCTTTATGCTTTGGGTATAAGATATGTTGGTGAAACAGTTGCTAAAAAACTCGCTTATTTTAATAAAAATATTGATAATATTAAAAATGCCACATTTGATGATCTGGTAAATATTGATGAAATCGGTGAGAAAATTGCTGAAGCAGTTATAAAATATTTTAAAAATAAAAAATATCTTGAAATAATCGAAAGACTTAAAAGTAAAGGCATACAATTTGAGATTAATAAAAAAACATTCGCTGTTAAAAATAATAAATTAGATAATAAATCTTTTGTTGTCAGTGGAGTATTTAAGAACTTTTCAAGAGATGAAATAAAGAAGCTGATAGAAGATTATGGCGGGAGAAATGTAAGTTCTGTTTCTTCAAAAACCGATTTTATTCTTGCCGGTGAAAATATGGGTCCAGGTAAATTAAAGAAAGCACAGGAATTAAATATTCCAATTATCTCGGAGGATGATTTTATTGAGATGATGGAGTAATAAATAGTTTTTCACCTTTTATTTTGAGTAAATATACCCAAAGAAAGGGCGTACAATGCGATATGTCAAAAATTCCAAATCTCAAATTGTTGATACTCATCCGATGACTTGGAGTCATCGGATGAGTTATAAATTTTATAAAATGAAGAAGGGATGCCAAACTTTAAATGTTAGCATCCCTTTTATTAATAACAACTGAATTACTATATAGTGCATGTCCATAAAGTCCGAACATTTTAAATAATTTGAATATCGAATAATGATTAACGATTTTAGATTTAAGATTTTCAACTACTTCGCCAATCGTTAACCGGTGTTCGTTATTCTTAAATCAATTTATATTTACTTTATGGACAGACTCTATATAATGACAATTAAATGACTACCAAATGACAATTGAATGACAGTAAATATAAGCTGGCCAATAACAAAATCATCATAATAGACAATTTATTACCGTTGCATTTGCTTTTTAGTACCTCTTCACGCTACCTGCACCGGAAATACTTGAACTTACTTTCGGATCGCCTTTATATCTTACTGAAGCTGCACCCGACACATCAACATTTAATCTTTCGTTAACAAATACTTTAGCTTCGCCTGCACCGCTAATGTCAATACTAAAAGTAGCTGTTTCCAAATCCAATGCTTTCATTTCAGAAGCACCTGATGAACTAAGATTTACAATATTAGCTTTTCCTCTCAAACTAATTTCTGATGCACCGCTTGTTTCTATTTCCATAGCATTGACTGTCAGTTCAAGTTCAATTTCAGATGCACCGCTGGATTCAATTTTTAAATCATCAAATTTTAATTTGTTTTCCGATTTTAATTCTACTGCTCCGCTAATATCTATATCATCTATATTTACAAAAGTCAGATAAATATTAAGTTCTTTAGCTTTTTTGATGCTTTTTTCAGTGTAAATTTTTAATTTTCCACCTCTGACTTCAGTTATTATCAGGTCCATAAGGTTTTCATCGGCTTCAACCACCAAAGACTCCTTGCTTCCCTGTGTTATATAAATTTCAAATGCGCCACTTACCTCAATAGCATTAAAAGAAGATATTTTCCTGTTTTCTTTAACAACATTCCCATTTCCTCTTTCTCCATAATAAATTTCACAACCACTTAACATGATTGATACAAAAAGAAACATTACCACTAATATTCCTGTTGTTCTGATTTGTTTTGTTTTCATTTTTAATAAATTTTTGTTATTAATTATCAAGACTTATATTTCCATGTGTACAATTAACAATAACTTTTGATTTAGGATTTTTATTGCCTCCAACAGTTCCTTCATACTTATTTTCAACATGAGAGATTTTGTTCTTTGTAACATTAGAGTTAGATCCGGGATAATCCAGGTTTCCATATTTAACACCTGCTTCAAGATAATAACTTGCTTCCGAATCAATGTCTAATTCAAAATTTGCATATTTACTTATAATTTTGATTTCGTTAAAACCTATAGGTACATTATCAACTGTACATCCTCCGTATTCAATATTAAAATCCAGGGTTTTTAAAAGATGGTTAATTTCAAATGAAGAAAATTTAGATTCATTATATATCTCACTTACTTTATCAATTTCAACATCATCATATCCCGAATCAAATAAAATATATTCTGTATTATCTATCTTAACATCCGAGAATTTGCTTTCAATATTTAATCTATTGCTATGATCTATTTCCAAATCCGAATATTTTATTTCAAGTTTACCGGCTTCAAGAAAATCAAAAGAAGCTTTGCTATAGCCTACAGTTATATTGTTATTTTCGTTTAATAATTTTTCAACTTGCAAATCGCCATATTTTATAGTGATGTCGGTTTCACCAGTAACTTCTTCAATAAAAATACTTCCGTATTTATTAAGAATATCCAAATTTATAGTTTTGGGCATTTTGATATCATAATCAATACTAAATTTCCCATTACACCAGGAACTTGAAATCTTTTCAATTTCTGTAATAGCTACAACTTTATTTTTTGAACCGGAGATATTAATATTTATCCTGTCAAAAATATCATCGGCTTTCTCTTTATTATTAGCCACAACGGTAATTTTAACATCAATAGCTATAACATTTTTTTCCCAGTTAAAACAACTAACATCTCCGTATTTATTCGAAACCGATAATAAGGCATCTTTATTTACAGTATATTCTTTACTGATTTTTTTAACAAATTCTTCTTTACTTGCATTTACGTTGTAAGTTATGAAACTTAAAACAATTGCTAATCCAATAAATAAACTAATTTTTTTCATGATTTTGGTAAATTAAGGTTTGATGTATTTTGATTTTGTACTTGATTAATATTATCAATAATGCGGTTTAAAACATTTGATAACAAACGGTAATTATTAACAATAGAACTAAATATCCGGTCATTATTATTACTTTCAATATATTCTTTTTCAAGTTCTTCGTTGTCGGCATTTAATTCAGTCATTTCATTCAGAGCCATTTGTTTTAATTTTTCTGCTTCTTCATCCGACAACGCCAAATTTTCAATTTTTTCGATTTTATCTTGATTTAAAGATGTGTAATATTGTTTTACTTCAACAAGCTCGTCAGGCAAAACAATATCTTCCTGATTAGATTTAACTATTAGTTGTTTATTATCATTTGTATAATAAATAATAATAAATGTAACGGTAATCAGAATAATAAATACTGCAGCAACTTTCAGTAACACATTAGTCCTGACAAAAATATTTGTTTTCTTTTGAGGGTGAAGTTTTGATAATTTTTTTTGAAATCTATCAAAATGACCATCATTGGGTTCGTAAGAATCAAATATTTCTTTGTTTTTTCTTATTTTTTCTTCAATGATTGACATAATATAACTTCTGCTTAATTGGTTAATTCATTTACATTTGACTTTTTTAAACTTCCCACTAATTTTTTCTTTGCTCTTGAAAATCTTGTTCTTGAAAGGTTGTATGAAATGCCAAGTATTTTTGATATTTCTTCATGGTCGTACCCTTCAAGCAGGAAAAGCGAAATAATTAATCTGTAATCATCAGGTAAATTTTCAATAGCTTTTCTAATACTTTCAATTTTATAGGATAATACTTCCAAATAATCTTCTTCAACACTTTCAGGGATATTTAATTCATTTTCTTCAATCGTATTAAAATCTTTTACTTTTTTAAGTGAATCTAAAGATTTGTTAATAACAATTCTTTTCAGCCATGAGCCGAAGCTAACCAGCCCGCCGTATTGATCAATTTTTTGAAAGGCATCAAGAAAAGTTTCCTGCATGACATCTTCTGCTTCGGCTGAATTATTAATTATTCTTAATGCTGAATTATACATTGCTTTATAATATAATTTATAAATACTGAACTGTGCTTTCCGGTCACCTTCCCTGCAACCATCAATTAATCCCTGATGAATATTTTTATATAAAGTATTCAAAATTTATTTTGTTTAGTTAATAGACATGATTATTTTTGAAATGTTACAAATTGACTACGAATTAAGGATTACGAATTGTGACTTACGTTTCTGACTGGTTGCTTGTTACTTGTTTCTGATTTACCACAGTTACTTCCACATTGTTTATTGTTATTCAAAATTCTACATTTGTTATTCATTATTCATTATTTCACTTTTGTCTTTTGTTTTTTATCTTTTATCTTAATTCTATAATGAAATACCCATGCTACATCTAACTAAAGCCCCCTCTCCCACTCCTGCCTGAATCTTGCCGACTCGGGATTGTTTAGAACATTTCGAATATTTTTTAATAGAGTTTCTTTATCACGATTGAGAATACCTTTTAAAACCAGATAATTTGAAGCGTGGTCGCTGCGAAAAATTGAATTCTCCAAATTTAAATTTTTCAGGAATATTTCCATCTCTTCTATTAATTCTAATTTATTTAAAGGGGTGAAGTCGCTGTTATACCTTTTTTTAAAATGTGCAATACCAAAAGGATAACTCAATACAAGTGTAGAAACAAATTCAGGTTTTATAGCATTAATGATTTTTGCTGAATTTTCTGCATGTTGTTTTGAATATTTTTTACCGCCCAAGCCGTTCAAAATCATAACCGAACTTTTTATTCCGGCCTTTTTTGCTTTTAGCAGCCCGTCAACCGTTGAATTGAATGTCTCGCCTTTGTTAACAGATTTTAAAACTTCATCGTCGCCCGATTCTATTCCAACATAAATAAGTTTTAATCCTGCCTTACTTAATTCACTAAGTTCCTCATCTGTTTTTGAACTAATATCCTTTGGCAAAGCATAAGCTGAAACCCTTCTTATCCTTGGAAAATTATTATTAAGTTCGTTTAATATATCCAAAAGTTTCACTGATGATAAAACCATTGCATTAGCATCGGCTAAAAATATTTTCCTGACATCTTGTGTTATTGCAGCTACTTCTTTTATTTCATTATATATTTCTTCCTGTTTCCTGACTTTAAATTTTTTAGACGTATACATTTCGCAGAAAGCACATTTGTTCCACGAACAACCTAATGTTACCTGAAATATTAATGAATATGCCTCGCTTGGAGGGCGAAAAAGTGGTTCATTATAATTAATCATTTTTAATAAAGATAAAAGACAAAAGTAAAAAGATAAAAGTACAGAAAAATATTTAATTCGCAAATTAGTGGCGTTTATATAGCTGAATAGTTATTTCAATTATAACCTCAGCCTCAACCTCAACCTTAAAATGACTCTACATAAAACCATTTTTATTCTCAAACGGATAAATATTTTCAAAATCCGGAATATAATCTTTACTACTATCCAATTCCTGTATCCAGCCATTAAAAAAACCTAATCTTTCCATCTCTGTAACTACTTTTGAATATTCCTGTATTGTTAAGGTTTTACTCAGAACAGGATGTCGTGATACTTTTATTGTCGGATAATATTGCGACATTAATGAAATATTCACATTTGTTGAGGTTTCTTCTGCAATTTTCCGTAAGACTGCAATACTGTTTTCAATATGACCTGGAATTACCAAATGTCTTATCAATATTCCCGATCCGGCATATCCGTTTTTGTTAATTTCTAAAGTTGATCCTTTTTGGTGAAACATTTCTTTTAAAGCATTTATGGCTACTTCAGGATAATCAGAAACATCTGAATATTGTTTTGCAAGAGTTTTATCCATGTATTTAAAATCAGGCAAATATACATCAATCAAATTTTCCATATCTTTTAAAACTTCAACCTTATCATAGGCATTTGAATTAAAGACGATTGTTGGGTTAAAGCCCAGAACTTTTAATGTGTTTATTATGATTTTTACCTGAGGGATATTATGTGAAGGAGACACAAAACCAACTGAATTTATCCCTGTATCCAGAA
>CAZREZ010000118.1:0-8358 GCA_964599115.1 uncultured Bacteroidales bacterium | reverse complement strand
TTATAAATACTTATATTAAAACTGTTTTGTGACTCTGCAAAAATTTTAATGTTTACATAATCAGAACATGGATTGGGATACAATAAACATACTTGATCAATGAGAATCTCATCAATATCTAATAGTAAACTTTCTGCATATTCCAATTGAACATCACGACCTTCCTGCCACTGTGCTAAAACATTTTCAACTGTAAGTGGCACTCTGATATCCGGTAACACACCCCCAGTCATATTTGAATCTGACTCAAGTAGTATGGAATAATTTTCATCCAATGAAATAGCTTGAGGAAAAGTAATAACCAATCCGGAGGGCATATAAATCGGTCCATAATCTACAATACCGAATGCACCATTTGTACCACTGATTGAAACAATTTGTGCATTGCTTAATCGTTGGAATAACATTGCGATTCCTTCCCCATTACTAATGCAATTAGGATCCGCAAGCACGGCAATTTCCCCGCTAAATTTAGGAGTGCCCGGTTCTATCCAAAGGGAATACATAATAGCATAATCATCATCAAATGTTCCAGTGATATGCTCATAAAAAGTAGGAGTATCGTAGAAAAGTCCCATAATTACGGCTGCCAGTAAATCATTTCCTCCAAGGTTAAAACGCAGGTCAACGATAAGGCGATTCACCTCATTTTCATAAAAATGATTAATGGCATTTACAGTTTCCAAAAATATCTCACTTTCCATTACCTCTTCGGGCGTCATTCCATCAGAATCTTCTGAACTTATCCTCAAGTAGCCAACACCGCTTTCACGAATTTCATAAGATACTAATGGATCCATAAATGAAGGAGAGGCAGTATTAAAAACACCACTTAAAAACAATTCAAATCCATCATCAATAGCTTGCAGTGTAACTGTATTTTCAATACCCGTTTCATTACTTCTGAAAGTTACATCTACTTGTGAACCTATCGCAGCACGTGAAAGCATAAGATAACGACTTAGTAATCGACCTTCCAAAGTTCCATAATTTCTAAAATAGTTTAAAAGCTCTTTTTCAGGAACTGAATCTATTGGAATATTATTCCATTTCAAAATCTTATCTCCACAACGAATACCCGCAGAATAAGCAGGTACTTCTTCAGGAATCATTGTAACCACAATATCTCCATCAGCTATTGGTAACATATTAAACCCATAAGTTCCTGCCAGTTTTTCTTGTTTAAAACTATCAAGATTTCCTAAAAGGTTAATATGTCCATCAGGAATTTTATAAAGATATTCGAAAAGGGTTTGAATAAAAAATACGGTATCATTAGTATTTTGCGCTTCGATTATTAAAGGCCGTGTAATTGTTTCTTTTGCAGGCCAATCAATCCCTTTCCATTCTGTGTATGGATATCTGAGTGACATACAGGCATGTAGCGAATCAAAGGCATCAAGCCAGTTGAGTGTACTGTAATCGAATACTACTGTATCACGAGGCGTTAGTGCAGAGTTATTTACGTGAGTTTGTGCTATAGCCAGTACTGAAAACAGACTAACAGTCAATACAATAACAAATCTTTTTGCTTTCATCTTTAAGTTTTTTGATTAAAACATTTCGTTCTTTTAGTAAGGAATATAAGACCTATTTTTTTAATATTTTTTTTGCTTCATAAACTACTGCATACATGTTTAGCAGTTCTACCATAAAATCCTCAAGCAGAACATCAAAATCCCAAACATTAGTGTACATCACAAAAGTGATATCTGTTTCGGGGTCATATCTTGCAGTTGTAAAATAAGCAATAATACCTCCATTATGCCCATAGCCTAACTCAGGAGTAAACACAGTTCCTAAACCATAATTCTGATGCGATTCGTAAGTTGGCAAACAATCCATCATATAGAATCTCACGTATTTATAATCAACACCTGCTTCTCCCTTGTACAGTTTACTCATCCAATTTGCCAAATCTATAGGAGTTGTAACCACATTACCTTCTGCAACATCCATCGATACATTATCTTCTGTATAATCCAAACTCTCACCATGAAAATATGCATACGAACTTGCAAATGGACTCGGCAAAGTAATGTCGTCACCTTTGTATGGAAAACTTGTATTTTCTAAACTTAAAGGAGTAAGGAAATTATCAGCAAGAAACTGGTCGTACCTTTTTCCTGAAATTCTTTCAATAATCAAACCAAGTAATCCCATTCCTGTATCTGAATAATGAAATTCAGTATTTGGAGAAGAATTATATAATTGGTTTACAGCTACAACTTCTGCCATTTCAGTAATTGTAAAAGTATGCAAAGGCTCCCCAAGCCCCTCTGTTATATATTGGCAATATCTATATCCTGCATACGGTTGATTCACAGTGTCAGGTATATCCTGATTAATTATATCAAACATCCCAGCACGATGTTGGAGCAACAACTTTATTGAAATCTGGCTTTTAAAAGGAATATTAAACTCTTCGCTGGATGGCAAATACGGTTCATTTGTTCCCGGAATTGTATCAATAACAAAATGTTCAATATTTAATTTACCCTGCTGATGAAGCAGCATAATTGCGGCGGCTGTAAAAGTTTTTGTTGTACTTGCTGCCCTAAAATGAGTTTGATTAGTAATTTCGCTCAAATCACCAGTACTAACAAAGAAATTGCCTGACGGAGAAAGCATTTGAAGAGCATACCCTCCCGGGAAATTCTCCTTGCCTTCGGCAAATTGCGCCCACTTATCATCAAGTAAATTTTGAAGTTTAGATTGATAATCTGTTACTGGCTTGGGATTACACTTGTCGTCATCTTTTTTACAAGAACTAATTATCAGGATTCCGAATAAAAAGATCGTAATTAAATAGAATAAATTTATTTTTTTCATTTTAAATATTTATTAGTTGCATTGTTAAAATAATAATTACGCATAGTCAAAAAAACGTTAATCTCACCAATCAACATAATCAGGGAATAATGTTTTAGTAGTAAGTAAAAATATACTCAGAGTTTTACTTGCGTCATCTAAATCAAGGCGGTTTACATTTATTATTATGATGGCATCTTCTTGGGCCAAATACCACATTTCGCTGCTAAAACCGAATATTGTTCCATTGTGACCATAAAACTGCCCAAATATTTCTATACCTTCTCCATATTTTACAAAATCAGGTGCGCTATCGAAAGACATACCTTCATTTTTTGCAGTATTTACAGCAGATGACCATAAATCACCTTTATAGAGCGCTTTAGCAAATATTCCTAACTCTGCTACTGTGGAAATCATTGCTCCACCAGCGCCAGCCCAAAGAGGATTCAAAATCGTATAATCATCAAATTCGTTATTTACTTCATTCCAACAATATCCATGATTATTACCGGGTAAACTTATATTTGTTGGATAGATAGTATTTGCTAATCCGAGTGGTTCAATTACTTTTTCAGTAATTAAAGTGCCAATATCTTTTCCTTCTATTTGAGAAGCAATTTCTCCTAAAAGAGTATAGTTTACATTACAGTACCGTGTAATAGAATCTGGGCTATAAAATTGATCTGCCTTATCTATTGACATTTGTAAAAGTTCTTGAGTAGTAAAAACAACTAGTGGATCATCATAAAGAAACTCCAAAAAAGCGTGATCTGCATAGTCTGCAATTCCGCTTCTCATTCTTAGCAAATTCCTAACGGTTATAATGTCGGCATTTGGAAAATCGGGAAAATACTTTGAAAGTTTATCTGAAGTTGAAAGTTTTCCTTCGTTTATTAGAACGTGAATAACTGATGCAGTAAACGTTTTTGTTATACTGGCAATACGAAAAGGTTCTGTTAGAGTACGGGAAACTCCTGTTTCGAGATTGCATACACCTTTTGCTCTGATATACTCTCTGTTATTAGATGCATAAACTTTGATGACCAACCCTGGAAGACTATCATTGATCATCAAACTGTCAATTTTTAAATCCAGTACATCAATTAATTCTTGAGAAAAACCTGTGGGCTCATCATTCTTTTTTTTACAGGATAACATGATTAAGCTCACTGCTACTAACATTAAATAATAGTAAAATTTTTTCATGATTAGTTAAGATTGGTTAAGAACTATAATATTTTTTTACATAAAAGCTCAAATCATCTGAACAAATATATTATTTTTATCTGATATACAAGAAAAGTTTTCTGATTTAATTAATAATTATATCTAATTAAAAGGCACTTGTTACACCCTAAAATCCGCAATTAAAATCAAAACTACCACGAAACTGCCTGACGGTAGGCAGGTGCACGAATTTAGTACGAATTATTTTCACAAATTCAGGTGAATTATTATTCTTTATTTTCAGATTATTCTTTTATTCAGGTTTTCCCGGATACCCTAGAATTTCTCTTACTGCATAGGCTGCATCCGGCATGGCCGAATAACAACTGTCAAAATTGGCATAATCAATAGCATTTATATAACTGATTACTGAAACATCGTGTTCCGGATCATAAAACATGAATGATAAATTTCCAACCCTTGCGCCATTGTGACCATACCCAAGATTTTCAACATAAAAACATCCCAAACCATAATTAGGGTCGGCTGTTGATGTTGATGTTTTCATCAATTCAACAGATGCAGGTGTAAGGATATTTTCTCCTTTCATAAGTGTACGAATGTATGTGTTGATGTTTCGCATTGTGGAATAGCCATTACCTTCGGCAACTTGCGCGCTCATGTTGTAACTGCAATATTCATCAACCGTAGTGGCATCAGGATATTCAAAACCACAGGAATATGGTGATGGGAGATCCTGGTCGGTAGCAAGGTACGGAAAGTGCATGTCCAAAGGCACAGGATTTCCGGTTCCATAAAGATAATCATGCATATAATCAGTTAAGTGCTTATTGTTACCTTCGTGAAATGAATAAACTCTTCCCACTATTTCGCCTGCTATGGCATATCCGGTATTGCTATAATGTTTACCTGTTCCCGGTTCAAAATAATAAAGGTTATGTATTACAAGTTGTTCAACCATCTCTCCGGCGGTAAACTGATAATCAGGCTCAAAATATTGAGTAAACTGAGTGTAGGAGTAACCTCCAAATCCCGGGACAGAATCGTTATCAACATCATACACCCCCGCGGAATGATTTAATAGCATTTTAATTGTAATTTGATCTTTAAATGGAAAATCCCATTCGGCCGTAGCCGGTACATAAGGAATATCGGCACCTGGCATTGTATCGGTAATTTTGTCATTAATATTAACCCAGCCATCTTCTTGCATATTCAGCATTGCTGCAGAGGTAAAATTTTTAGTATTACTGGCAAAACGGAAGTAAGTATCTGCAGTTATTGGTTGATGATTTTCTCCTGCTGAACTTGAGAACCATGTCTCGTCAGGTGTTTGTATAATAATGTTTAGGGTAGGTACAGGCTTCCCGATTTTTGCTTCAACTTCCAAGCGAATTGAAGCAACCGTTAAATCAATAACCTCCTGCACACTTGGTGTAGGCGGATCATCGGTTTTCTTTTTGCATGTCGGCAATATTATTAATATCGCTAAAACTGAAATAATAAGATTAAGTAATGTTTTTGTTTTCATAGCTTTACGTTAAATTATTATATAATAAATTTCGAATTAATTTTGTCTAAAATTCTACATACTGAAATTTCCCCTCACAAGGATTATTGTATGAAATACGCCAGGTTCCGTTTGCAACATCGAACAATGTGCTTCCCAATGTAGCTGAAATACCATTTTCAGCATTTCCATGTGAACATGGCGAATTTATCCATTGATCGTGACTTGAAAGAAAGCCTGTTAAAAGATCGCCTGTAACTTCATCCATTTTATTTTCATAGTTCCCGGATAAAGTTTTAAGCACATCAAATCTAGAAACGGAGTTTTCATTGGTATGGGTAAACTCAATCATTCCGGGTTGGATGAAATGATTAGTATGAACAAAAAAACCATCAACTTCTTCAAGGAAATATGTTGATGGCGTAACCTCCAGGCTAACAATTTTTTTATCTTCTTTTGAGGCAATATTAATATGATAGCAATAGGCTCTTCCGGGGATGGTTGCTTTGGCAATTGCATCATCAATATTTACAGCTTCCATTAGTGAACGTTCAATAAATGCATATGGGATTCCACCTTCCTTAAATTCGGTACCACTTACATAATTTCCACTATAAAAAATCCCGGCATCATTCATTGCAGGTCCAACACTCAGAATCAATCCCGGTAATACAAAGCTTATAAAGGAAGGTTTATCAACGGGATGTGCTTTTACAATAAATATCAGGTCTTTTAAAATGTACTTGCCATCCTCATTATGTGCCAAATACAGCTTCCCATCTTTTACAAAACTAACCGTAGAACACCCCAATAAATTTTCGTTGCTTTTCATTCCCAAAAGGTGCGCATATTCTGAAAGCATACTTGAAATGAAAAACTTTCTGAATGGCTGCCCTGAACCATCTGCCATTCCCTCCAGTTCCTGAATAAACTGAGGGAATGTCTCATTCACTGTATCAACATATTGGGTATAGTACTTAACTGTATCTATTGCAATAAGGTCATCTACAACAGCATAAATATCCTGTAATCCTTCAAAAGCTTTTTCAATTTGATAAGTAAATTCTTTTCCGATTTCATAACCGATTTCATAATAGGTTCCGGATACTTCAAGAATCGGAAAATAGGGTTCGGGTATTGGGCCGGGGTCTTTATCATTAGTACATGATGATAGTAATATAAAGACAAAAATCAGAATTAACATTAGCTTTTTTAAAGTAATTTTCATTTTGGTTATTATTGAAGTAAAACAATTCAAACTATACAAATAAAATTATACTACAGTTCCAGATAAATTAGCTGGGGAATAATAAATAATAACTGTGTAGGATCTGCATCTGCCAGATAGGAATTATACCATATTACAATTGTACAGTTTCTTTCAGGAGAATGTATCATTAATGATGTGTAACCGGGTGCACCTCCGTTATGTCCATAGAAATCTTTGTATATCAACATACCCATTCCATAAGTACTTCCGGATGTACTACCATTGCTATGTCCGTCCATTCGTTTGCTTTGTAACAAGGGAGTAAGAAAGTAATCTCCGGTTAAAGCTTGAACATAAGTCTTAAGGTCAAAAATATCTGATATCATTCCACCGGCTGCTCTGGCAAATGAAAAATCAAGATATTCTGATAATTCTTGGAAATCCGGATCATATTCAGTAAAATAATATGCTTTAGAATGATAACCAGGTATTTCAGTACCACCAATAATATAAATAGTTTTTTCCAGATTAAGTGGTATAATTATTCTTTCATTGACCAATGATTCGAGTGACTTACCTGTAACTTTTTCAATGATATATTCTATAAGGATGGTGTTAGTATTGCTATAATGAAAATCAGTGCCAGGATCAAAATAATATAGATCACCAGGATGATGTTCAAGAGCAAAATCGATAATCTCCTGCACAGTCCAGAAATAAGTGGGATTTTCAAAAAATACAAATTGCCAAAACTCCATTGACTCCACATAATTATAAATACCACTGCGCATATTAGTGAGCATTTCAATGCTTACTTCATCTCCTCTGGGAAAATCTGGCAGGTAATCGGAAAGTTTGTCATCAAGGGATAATTCACCTTCATCTACCAATTGCAACAATACTGTTATTGCAAATGTTTTGGTGTTACTTGCTATTCTGAAAACCATTTCTTCTGATATAGGAGCTTGTGTTTCCAAATCGGAAACCCCTGCGGCATAAACAAAGTCAATCCCTTCATCAGGAGCCCAAACTCCTGCAACCAAACCGGGGACATGTGTGTTTTTAATAATCGAATCAAGGAGTGCTTGAATGTTATTTTCAATAATTTCTGCCTCGGTAGGTGGCAAAGGAATCGGGTCATTATCAGTTTTCTTACATGAACAAATTAATAGTGCACTACATAAGAAAAGAATAGGTACAATAAATAAGTTAAATTTTTTCATGATTAGTTAAGAATTGGTTAAGTGTTACAAATTTATTACATAAAAGCTCAAAACACCTGTACAAATATATTATTTTTATCTGATATACAAGAAAAGTTTTCTGATTTAATTAATAATTATATCTAATTAAAAGGCACTTGTTACACCCTAAAATCCGCAATTAAAATCAAAACTACCACGAACCTGCCTGACGGTAGGCAGGTGCACGAATTAAGTACGAATTATTTTCACAAATTCAGGTGAATTATTATTCAATTTATTTTGAATTCTGAACTTAATAATACTCTTGTGGATCTAAGAATAAAAAAAGCCTGCACAGTCGGCAGGCTTTTGAGATGATAAAAAGTTTAAGAATAAATATTAAATTACTTTGACATTTACTGCATTTAATCCTTTTCTTCCTTCTTTTACTT
>CAZREZ010000117.1:6313-8404 GCA_964599115.1 uncultured Bacteroidales bacterium | reverse complement strand
CAACAATGTAATCTACTTTCACCTCTTCATCTTCTCCATCCCAGTTCGTAGCAGTCAGCGTGACCGTGTACGTTCCAGAAGAAGAATATGAATAACTTGGATTTTGATCACCTGAAGTGTTTCCATCACCAAATTCCCAGTACCATTCAACAGGAGTTCCGCTTGATAGATCAGTAAAATTGATCGTCTGCCCAACGGTGGGTGTCTGATCATCTACTGAGAAATCAGCGGTTGGCAGAGTCATTGTATTCAAAGTCCAACCATTCGTCTCAAGCACCCTTTTTTCAATCCATCCAATATCTAAATAAATAGTGTTTGGATTGTAATTTGGAACAAGCAATTGCTTAGTTCCGTATTCATAAGTAGATTGATCTATGTGTGAAATAGCTTGTCCGCTCCATGTTAAAGGGGCGTACAATTTCACCATATATCCAGCAGGAGTGTCTAATTCAAACCAGACATCGTCAGAAGTAAATAATGCGCCAAGTTCTGTCGAACTTGAATAATTTGGGTTACCCCAAACCACAGCACCATTTCCATCTCTGAGTCTCCGATCAAACTGATTAGGAAACCCAGACCAGCCGAGTGTGTATTCAAAACCATCATACGCGGCGGAACTCTGAAATCCCATCCCATGTAAAAATTCATGCATGAAAACATACATAAGATTAGGATCGGTTCCAGCTGGTCCACCTGTTGTGGACAAATCCCATGAAAGGAGTCTGTTCCATTCTATGGTGATATCAGCATCCGTTCCGTTGGAATTCGATCCACCAGACCAGTTTTCGACATTAAATGCGGCGACCCAAGTGGTTCCTTCTGCAGTGGTAGTCAAAATCCAGTCAGTAGTGGTTATCGATAGTACACTGCCTAAAGAAAAAGATGCAACAATGTCAATCTTACAGGGATTACTGGCATTGGAGACTGAGAAGTCCTCAATTGCGTGCGTAATTCCTAACTTGATGGCATCCTTTTGAGAGATCGTATGTGGTCCATACCAACTAATATCAAAATCAGAACCACCAAGGTTAATCAGCTCTAATGGAGAGCGATTGCCATGGAGGTTGATTCCATAAGTATGTTCTACATACTCTCTAAATCCAACTTCGTAAAAACGAATAACAGTACTGTCATTGATACGCAATCCTTCAAGCCATGCTCTGCTGGAAAAAACAATTTCTCGTATTGAATCTTGTACAGATTGTACAGAATCCCTAAAAGCTTTTCTTTCGTAAAAAGCAACCAGCATTGAGTCGTACTTAGGATTGTCCGGACCAATGCTTTCTTTTACAAGCATGGTCTGGTTGAAACGATAAGGATTTGATTCTATCCTTGTGACAACAAAGCCAAGCTTTGTTTCGTAAACAATCCCATAAAGTTTGGGTACAAAAGAAGAAGTAGAAGTATCAATCTCCGTTTGAATCAAAGGAGATTGTTTATAGGGTATCTGAGCATTTCCTCCCAGACCAAAAAGCGTGGTGATAAGAATTACCAACAATATTGAGTACTGAGATAGATTATTTGTGTGTGTTTTCATATTGTAAAAAGGGTTTATTACTTTTCAAATTTACAGAAAAAATCCAATTAGAAGAATAAATTTTTAAATAATATTACAACTATAGCTAATATTTTGGTATATTTGTAAAATAGTCATTATTAATATTTGGGTTTATGCAAAAATTAATGGTAAAGACGACCTTAAACATAAAATGGCAATTGATTTTCTTTCAAAGTTAAAGGAGCAGGTTTATATTAGCACACAGATTTCAATGAACTTTATTTTCTGTTTTAAAACCAAAATGAATTCAAGAAAATATAACTGAAGTTTTGAACAAAAATAAGATAAAATATATTATGCCAAATTATTCCATTTATCAGGTGCAATAGTTTGATTTATAATCGCTTCTATCTTTCTTATCATCATTCGTAACTGTGGAATTGAATATTCGGGAATTGATGGGATAGTCAAACGATGATTTTCATAAACCATAAATTTGTGTCGTGTTCCCGAATATGGACCCTAAAAACATAATTTTAGAAGTCGTTTAATAAAAATGCGACGTTTACACGGCTGCCATTGATTCATGGGGT
>CAZREZ010000117.1:0-6213 GCA_964599115.1 uncultured Bacteroidales bacterium | reverse complement strand
CTGTGAAAATATACTTTAGCATTTTTTTATCCATCCTTCAATAATTTTGATATTCAAAATCTCAGTTTTCGTTGGCCTAACATATTATTAAGTTGCAAATATAAAAAAAATAAATAACAAAAAAAAGAATTGCAAAAAAATGTCTGCCTAAGTTTCTTGTGGCGTCCTCGCTACGAGTTGTTAAAAATTAGCGTCCAAATCCTCCAGATTTTGAAATCTGGAGGATTTCCTTTCCCAAAATTACCTTAATATTTTCTTAAGCCCTGGCTTTTCAATAAAATAAACAACGGAAAGAAAAACTAAAATAAATATTGTATTAATAATTAATTTAAGTGTAAGGAGTTCAATATTTAAAAACTTACTGATTATAAATAAAACTACGGATAATCCAATATACCCTGTTATCTTTTTTAAATCGTATTTAACAGTGTAATATTTTTTGCTTAATAAAAATGACAGAATCATCATTAAGCCATAACACAATAAAGTAGCCCATGCTGAGCCGATATATCCTAAACGGGGTATCGCATAGAAATTCATAGATATTGTAACCAAAGCTCCGAAAATAGCCAAAAATGCACCGAATTTTGTTTTGTTGGTAAGCTTATACCAAATAGAAAGATTATAAAAAATTCCTAAAAATATATATGCAAGTAATAAAATCGGTATTACAGATGCTCCTTCCCTGAATTCCTTACCAATAAAGTGAATTACAATATCAATGTACATCATTATGGCTAAAAAAATAAATGAAGCAACGATTACAAAATATGTCATTAAATCAGCATATATTTTTTTTGAATCTTTTTCTTTGGCATAGGAAAAGAAAAACGGTTCGGCAGCATAACGGAATGCCTGTATAAAAAGCGACATAAAAATTGCAATTTTAAAACAAGCAGCATAAATACCAAGTTGTTGTTCTGCAATTCCTTCGGGAAGTAAATACCTTATTAAAATCCTGCCGCAGGTTTCATTTATAATTCCTGCAAGACCAGCAAATAAAAGAGGAAAGGCATAATAAACCAACCTTTTCCATAAACTAAAATTAAAGCAGAATTTTAATTCTAAAATATCAGGTAATAACAAAATCAAAGTTAAACCACTTGCTAATAAATTTGAAATGAAAACATAAGCAATTAGATTAAGATTTGTATCAAATACGGTGTTTACGAAATCATATATAATTCCCGAATGATAATTTATGAGAATATAAGGACAAAGTAAAATAAAGAATAAGTTCAGACAAATATTGGTGATAATATTAATAATCTTTATGGTTGCAAAACGTTTGGCTTTGTTTTGCGATCTTAATTTTGCAAAAGGAATACAAGCTAAAGCATCAAGAGAAAGAATAATTAAAAACCAGAGAACATAATTTTTTTGTCCGGGGTATTTAATCAGGTTTGCAATATCCTGTGAATAGATTATTGTAAAAACCAAAAAAACTGATGTTGTGATCAATAGAGAAATAAAAACAGTATTAAAAACATTTTTTTTATTTTTTTCTAATTCTGAGAATCGAAAAAAAGCTGTTTCCATCCCATAAGTAAGAATTATAAAAATGACAGCAACGAACGAATAAAATAAAGTAACTGTTCCATATTCACCCTGATCAAAAACTCTTGTATATATCGGAACCAACAAATAACCTAATGTTCTGCCGATAATGCTTGGCAGGCCATAAATAATTGTTTGTCCGGCAAGTTTTTTTAGGGGATTCAAATTATATTAGTTAATGTTAATTAACGCAAATGTAAATAAATTGTTTTCAGGTTTTTTAATGCTATAACATATATCATTTCATTTAAGAAAAAGTCTTTGTCTCCAGGATATATAACGAACAAACGATCGAGTTTCAGGTCGTTCAGGGCAATCCGCATTGACCGGATAATTTTGGGTGTTTCAGTATATTTTATTTCAAAACCGATTTTTTTGCCATTTTCAAAAACCAGCAAATCCAGTTCAGCACCAGCCTGAGTAGCCCAATAATAGTAATTTCTTGTATTAAATAAATTAACAATCTGTTCAATTACAAAACCTTCCCATGATGCACCAAGCTTTGGGTGTGATATTATCTGATCTGATTTTAAAGTAAGTAGGCTATGCAAAATACCACTATCGCGAATATATACCTTGGGTGATTTTACCTGACGTTTTTTTATGTTTTCAAACCAGGGATGAATTTGTCTTACTACATAAGCTCCTGATAAAATATCAAGATAATGTTTTACTGTTGGAACAGAAATTGAAAGCGATCTGGCTGGTTCCGAAGCGTTCCAGATTTGACCATGATAGTGAGCCAGCATGGTCCAAAACCGACGTAGAGTTATTGCCGGAATATTTATTCCAAGTTGTGGTATATCTCTTTCCAGAAATGTTCTGATAAAATTCTCTCTCCATAAAAAACTATTTTCGTTAGAATTAGCAAGAAAAGAAAGGGGAAATCCACCCCTGAGCCATAATTTCCTGTACAAATCATCCTTTATTTCATCAATATTAAATCCTGTAATGTCAACAAAAGACACTCTACCGGCAAGTGTTTCAGATACATTCTTAATTAAATTAGGAGAAGCACTGCCAAGTATTAAAAATTTAGTAGTACTTTCAGTCCGGTCAGAAAGCACGCGAAGAATTGCAAACAATTCAGGCATTTTCTGAATTTCATCAATGATAACCAAACCTTTTAATAAACTTAGTGTTAACCTTGGTGCTTCTGACAAAGCTGATCTATCAGTTGGATCTTCCAGATCAAATATCCTTATTGGTGAAAGTATATTTATTTGTTTGCTAATGGTTGTCTTTCCACATTGACGAGGACCTAAAATCGCAGTAATTTTTGAAAGATTTATTGAATTTATTATTCTTTCCTTAAGTTTTTCTCTTTTTATCATTACCTTGAAAAATTAAAGTTAGTCTTTAAATATTCAAGGCAAAAATAAACATATTTTTTGTTTATTAAAAATAATATACATATTTTTTAATTAAATTTCTAAAAAAAACAAGTATAAAGCATCAGCCTAAATATATAACGGCAACCTAATAATAAAAGTCGCACCTTTTCCTTCCTCTGATTCAAACCAAATTTTACCTCCGGAATCGATTACAATACTTTTAACAATTGCGAGACCTAAACCCATTCCGCCTGATTTTGTAGTGAAACTAGGAAAGAAAATTTTATCAGCTTGTTCACTGGGGATACCTGAACCATTATCAGCTACTTTAATAATATAAAATCCATTTTCAGGAATAATTGAAATGTCAATTTTCCCACCATCAGCAATACTAATTGCCTGAATAGAATTTTTTATCAGATTGTTAAAAACACGTAAAATTTGTTTTTCGTCAGCAAAAACAAAGTATTTTTCATCTTTTCCTGCTTCAAAATTAATATCAACAAATTTTACATCTTTGAATAAATTGATAGAGCTCCTAATTATTTTTGAAAGTTCAATTTTATCATTTTTTGTTTGTGGCATTTTAGCAAAATCGGAAAATTCGCTTGCTATTGTAGAAAGCGATTCTATTTGTTCAATAATTGTTTTTGAAAACCTGTTAAGCCTTTGTTCCCAATCCGAGGCTTTTTCGTCCCAGGCTTTTTTAAGATATTGAACGCTTAGTTTCATTGGAGTTAGAGGATTTTTAATTTCATGTGCTACTTGCTTAGCCATCTCTCTCCAGGCACTTTCACGTTCTGATTTTGCCAGAAGCTTGGCACTTGTGGCAAGTTCATCTATCATTCTATTATATTCTATTACAAGGCTGCCAATTTCGTCTTTTCTTATCCATTCAATTTTTTCGTTTAACTTTCCTAATTGTAGTTTGCTTATTTTGTTCTTTATTAATTGAAGTGGTTTGCTTATGTATCGGGAAATAACTATTGCTATAAAAATAGCTATAGCAAATAACAATACATAAATGTTTATAAAGGCAGTAAGAAAAGTTGATATTTCATTTTTTAATTCAGTTTGTTTGGCAAAATATGGAAGATTTAAAAATGCAATAAGTTTATTTTGTTCATTGAGAAAAGGAACATAAGCCGACAGATAATCGTGATTGCCAATTTTTTCATTTTGAATAAAAAGTATTTTTTTATTTATTACAAGTTTCCTGAGGGCTATTGTATTTATTTTATCTGATAACAAACCCTCATCAAATATTTTTGGCCTGGAGCAAGCAATAAGATTTCCATCCAAATCATATAAATTAATATCTGAAAAAAACACAAGTGAAAACTTATTAAGAAGCTCGGATAAATATTCATGCATGTCGGGAGTTAAACTTTCTTCGTCAGCAAGTTTATGTTCAAGCTCAATAAGAACAGAATGAGCTTTTTCGCTTAAGATCGTATGGTTTTTATCATTATTTAGTTTGATGATATATAATAGTGATGAAAATCCGATTAAAATAAAGGAAACAAAAATTATTGAAACTATTGAAAACTGAAGACGTTTCCTGAAATTTAATTCAATATGGTAACTGTTAAATGGCAAATATATAATAGCAAGAAAAACAAATAAATAAATTGTAAAAAACAATAATAAATAAGAAAAGGGAGCAATTATATCTAAAAATGTTTCTGTTTTATTGCTGAGTATTAAGTCGGAAGAAGAATCAATCTTGTAATGTGTATGATTAAAACCATTTCTTATAAAAGACATAGGAATGCTATCTTGTTTATCACAATAATTTGATAGTTTCAGACTATAATAATAATTGCCGAACTTGTAAACAAGCTCATCATTTTTGTATTTTGCATAGGAATAATTTGATAATTTAGGATTAATATTTGATTCTTTATCAATTAGTAATTCGGGATATCCAAGTCCTTCAGGAATAAACTTTGAAGATAGTTCAATAAATACAAATACAGAATCATTATTAAAGTTATGGTTTACCGGGAATAAATATGATGCGATGTAGTTTGATTCTTCAGAATTAATATCAAGAAAATAAAGATTATCGATAGTTGTTAATTTCCCAAAGCCATCAATAATATCATTGAAATATTCTTTACAATTAATCAGGTAATTTTCCGGCTGAACATATAGTATTTTATCCTTATAGCAAATAGTAACCAAGATATTATAATTTATCCAATAAGTATCGGAAAATTTAGATTTTAATTTTTCATAAGCAATAAATTCAACGCTATCATTAAACGAAGATTTAAATATATCTGATAAAAGAATGGAATCGGAAAGAATTGAAGTATTTACTTTATCAAAAATGTGTTCAGCTAACGGGTCATTCTTAAGAGAAAGTTTAACTGCCAGTAAATCCCTTTTTTCTTCTTCTTTTAGATTGTTGCTTTTGTGTAAAATATATGTAGAAAGCAGTGAAAATAGCACTAAATAAAATGCGATATTGGAAAACGAAATAAGAGAATTATTTTTTTTAAAAAGAATACAGAATGAACAAATATAAAAAACTAAAAAAACCAAAATTACTGCATCCGTAATTTTAAAAAAGGAAAAAAGGAAAATAAAAATTACAAATGAAAGTAAAGAAATCAATAAATAATTTCTGATTGAACCAGAATATTTGAAAGCTAAATCAAGTAGTTTGGCTGAAATAAAGAAATAAGAAATAATGAGAGTTGGAAAAATAACAAAACCAATAAAACTGATTCCCGAAATACTGAAAATGTTATTTAGATTTAATGAAATTGTTGAGTTTATAACAAGGCTGCTAAGTAAATAATCAAGAATTATGTAAAACCCAAAAGATAAGATGAATAAAAAAAACGTTATAAGGTATTTGTAATATGACTTAAAACGCAGAATTTTAGAACCGGGCATAATTAATTTGAAAAATAAAAATGAAAGAATAAGCAATAAAAGCGAATTAACTAACAAATCGCCAGGAGAAGGTAAAAATTGGAATGTTGCATAATAATGGGGACTGAACAAAGTTGATTCGTATAATATTCGGGGGATACCAAAATAGAAAAGTAGAAATCGCAGTATAATAATATCAGCAGCAAAAACTAGTAAAAAAGCCGTTTTATTTTTAAATATAAAATTGAAAGATTTATAAAAACAATAAAGAAAAACAATAAAAGATATAAATCCTGATAAGTAAAAAAAGAACAGTAAAAAAACCCGAGATTCACTTATTTGAATTTCATCAGGAAACAATATTGAAAACAAAAACGTACCATCAATATCATATATGTTATATTCGCCGGATTTCAATAAAATTGATGTTTCGGAA
>CAZREZ010000116.1:0-8431 GCA_964599115.1 uncultured Bacteroidales bacterium | reverse complement strand
AATGAATTTATTACTTGAGAACTCAATAAGATAAATTCCTTTCGGATAAGCTGAGAGATCAAGTTGAAATATTGAATTGTTTGATTGTGATCGTAAAATTTTACTTTTAACAACCTGTCCCTGAATGTTCAAAATATTCATATTAACAGCTTCGTCAATTTTACTTATTTCAATATTAAATATTCCGTTTGAAGGATTCGGGGAGATATTAATAAAAATATCATTGTTTTCAGGATTATTGATGCCAACAGAATTAGAAACAAAAATATTATCAATATAAAGATTATTTCCGAACTTACTAAAAGACTCAAACATTATTTTGACGTTATTCAAACCATCCCAGTCTGAAATATCAATATTATTGCACATACTTCCGTATCCATTGCCGCACCAGTCTTCGGATGCAACAGGAGTAAAAAATGATGTTGATGGTGGATAAGTTGCGAAAACTCCTGTTCCGTCAGGACCCCCTTCAAATATCCTTGTCCATGTTACGCCGCAATTATCCGAAATATAAACTATCAACGAATCTATTTGATTATATCGTTGTGTATAAGCATGTTCAAAATATAAACTAAGGTTGTTATATCCTGAAAAATTAAGTGGAGGTGATATTAACATATCACGGACATCAAGAGCATAATAATTAAAGAAATTCATCCATGCTGCTTTGTCACCCGGGAAGCTTCCTCCTACAGTTGTTATTTCCCATGTTTTTGATTCATCAGGGTTTTCAACCACCCATGAACCCGAATCAAAATTACCTGATTCAAAATCTTCTAAGAACGGTAATTCCATACCTCCCGAACGGATATAATCCGTTTTTGTCATTGTGTTATTGCCCACAGCGTTATAAGTTGTTAAAGAAACGGTGTAAACATCTACTTCAAAAATAACAGACGGGTTTTGTGAATTTTCATTTGTTCCGTTAGTGAAGGTTACATTATCCGGTGAAAATGTCCATTCCCATGAATTCGGACAGTTTAATGTTAAATCCGTAAAATCAACAACAGTATTGCTGCATGTAATAGAATCACTAACAGAAAAATCAGTTGAAGGCAGCAGTGAAGAACTAACGGATATATAATCTTCCCTGACCAGTGTATCGGTTCCAAGACTATTTGATACAATTAATGTTACGTTGTATAGACCTTCAACATTATAAACAATATCTGAAGGATTCATTTCCCCTGAGGTTTCTGGAGTGCCTCCTTCAAAAGTCCATTCATAGCTTGCTGGAGGTCCGGATGACAAGCTTGTATAATTTATGCTACATTCAATAGGTATTAATGTTTGGTTTGCTTCAAAATCAGCAATAGGAGCTATAATTTGAAGGTCTGATTCCCAAAGCCCTCTGCCAAAAGTACCTGCCCGTATTTTTTCAATAACATAATTAATTTCAAGTTCATTAACAATTACATTAGGTAAACCTGTCATATATGATTCCCATTCAGTTAGATTGTTATCCCTGTAATATACTCCAACGTCCATACCAACATACAGGGCATTATTTGGATCATCATAATATATTAGACAGTTAGCCGGAATGTTTGGAAGATTTGCAGAAAAGTTCTCCCATGTATCTCCTGCATCTTCTGAAATATATACTTTCTCACCATCTTCATATCCCGAGATGCTTACAGCTATTCTTTCAGGGTCTGAAGGATGAACAGCTATGTAAGTAATATAAAGGTCGGGTAATCCTGAAGAAATATTACTCCATGTATTACCACCATTTTTAGTCCTGTAAATAGTTGAAGATTTTGAAGCGTACAGATAATCCGGGTCAGATTCAGCTATTGTCAGGGCATTCAAATTCCCAAGCCCGAGGCTGGAAATGGTTGACCAACTGCTCATTCCGTTTGTTGTTTTTTTTACTTCCGAAGAACCGACAAATAAAGTCTCAGGGTTAGTAGGGTGAATAACAAAAGGTGTTATCCATGAGCCTCCTCCCGGTTGTGAAATGCTAACTCCTCCGTGATTTCCACCTGCATTCGATTTATAGAAAACTCCGTTTTGTGAAGTACCATACACAATATCACTGTTTGTATAATCAGCAAGGCATTCCATTCCGTCAGCCCCGAGCCATTCGTGCCAGTAGTCAGTTGTATAAACGCTTGTACCGTTGTCTTGTGATCCTCCAAGCAATTTATACGGATCTGTTTTTGTACCTCCGATACGATAAAACTGCCTTATTCCGATTCCTTCAGTCAGATTGGTCCAGTTATTACCCTGATCTGTAGATTTGCTGATAAGTCCATCACTGCCAACATATAAAGTACCGTCGTAAAAAACTAATTCATGAATATCGCAATGAGTGTAGCCTAAAGGATTTCCCCATGTCCAGTCAGTTGTTTTTGTCCAGCTTGTTCCTCCATCAAGTGATCTCCATGTGTTGATCTCACCGATATGAACTTCTTCCGGGTTAACATGCGAGACTGCCATAGCCAGATCGTACCAGTCCTGATAGCCCGGATTCGGCTGTACTGATCTCATATAGAATGAGTCTCCGCTGTTTGTTGATCTGTAAATTCCATTTTTTGAAGAGAAAAAATAAACATATTCCGGATTGGCTTCGGTTACTGCAATTTGTACACGGCTTGTTGTCGGAACGCCTGTTGTTTCAGTAAAAGTGTTACCACAGTCAACTGATTTGTAAAAATTTTGCGTAACTGCATAAATAGTGTTCGGGTCACCCGGCTTAAATTCAATATCATCAATGTCCCCGGTATGTGTTCGTGTCCATGTGGCTCCTGCATCAGTTGTTTTATACAGCCCGTTAGTTGTTGCAGCAAATAAAATACCGGAATTTGTCGGATGAATTAAAAGTTTTGCAATAGTGCGATTTTGATAGATAGTCCAGTCCAGTCCGGTAACATCCCATGTGTAACCACCGTCAGTTGATTTTAAGATACCTATGCTATAGTTATCAGAGTGATCATTATCACCTGTTCCTATATAAATAATATTTGTATTTGCAGGGTCAATGGCAATAGCTGAAACACCCATTACAGGAAGGTCATCCGTTAATACTTCCCAGTTTGCTCCCTCATCGGTTGTTTTCCATAATCCACCGGAAGGAGCACCGATATAAAGAGTTTGTGGATTACCCGGCTCTCGGGCAATAACGTTTATCCTTCCAATGCCGGGATTCCAGTGTCCTGTAACATTCAGGGAAGTATGTGGACCCAGATCTGTCCAATTGCTTTTTGACCTGTAATTATCAGCAGGGTATTTCTTGCGAAACTTCATTATTTCATCCCATACCTGTGTATGGTTGAGGCGCTTACCACTCGGATAAACACGTTGTTCCATAAAGAATTCCCAGCGTTTGAATTGCTTCCAGCCTGAACCTTTTCCTTTGGGACGATCAATAAAATAGTCATTAAAGGTCTCCTGAACATCATAGAAGTTAACATTTAGGTCTTTCATCATACCAACCCATACCGGATAATCTTCATTTTGTATTGTAGCCTGTGTTTTATTGTTTTGCGAAAATCCAATAAATGGAATTAAAAACATTAAAAGTAAAAAAAGAGCTAAGTTGTAATTTTTCATGATGTTTTATTTTTAGATAATTTTTATAATTATTGTGAAAATGTTATCACCAATGGTCTTTTTAAGTACTTGCTTAAATATCTTATATGTTAACAGACAAATATATTTTTAATAAGGTTGTATTAGCTCGTACTCGTTTTTATTAGCTCGCACTTGTTTGTACATAGAATCCACAAGTCATCGGATGACTTGTTGACAGATAGCACTTTAACTTAATTTCATTACACCATTAGCAAAAGAGTCATCCGATGACTATCAACGTTTTAGATTTTAACCTGCGGAATTAAGGTACAAACGAGCACCAGCTATAATCCATAACTCCTGCTTGCTGCATTCAGACGTAATCCGTAATTCGTAAATATTTTTGATTTTACCAGCTTCCGCCTGCACCACCACCGCCAAAGCTCCCGCCACCGAAGCCACCGAAACCACCACCACCAAATCCGCCGCTACCTCCAGAAAAGCCGCCCCAGCTGCCGCTATGGCTGCCTCCTCCGCCAATAGCACTGCCTAACCATAATGCCGTCCAAAAAGGTATGCTTTTTTTACCAACTGTTTGTGACCTTCCCGATCTTCTTATAAGAGAAAAAATGATTATTATAACTATAAAAGGAATAATGAATCCAAATGGAGAACCATCGGTATTTTTTTTATAATCATCGGTTGTAAATTCACCTGAAGCTAATGACATCAGAGTTGTTGTCCCTTTATCCAATCCTTGGTAATAATCGTAATTTTGAAAGCTCGGTATCATTTCATTTTCAATGATTCGTTTAACAATAGCATCCGGAATTGCTCCTTCAAGACCATAACCTGTTGCTATCCATACTTCACCTTTTTCCATGTTTTTTTTGGGCTTTAACAAAACAACAATCCCGTTATCAAATCCTTTCTGACCTATTCCCCATTTTTCTCCAAGCAGGTCGGCAAACTCAACTTTATCATAACCGTTGAATGTATTTACCAAAACAACGGCAATCTGGGTAGAGGTTGTGTCGTTAAAGTTCACAAGCTTTAGCTCCAAACTATTGATCTGGTTTTTATTAAGTGTTCCTGTAAAGTCGTTTACTAATCTCGGAGGGTATGGTTTTTTGGGAATATCCTGTGCGAAAACTATTAATAAACTTGTAAAATAAACACTTAAGAATAAAATGCTTTTTGCTAATTTAAATTTCATAATTATTATTTAATTATTTCCAAATGAAATTTCATTTGAAAGTTCGTTAATATCGTCTGAATGGTATGGAAAATGTTTTTTTAATTGCTGACCGGTAGTTTTTATGCCTACTGATAAACCTTCGCTGAAATTACCTTCTTTAAAATGTGCTGACATTTGTTTTTTTATTTCATCCCAGAATTTTTCCGGGACAGCGGCATTAATTCCTTCATCGCCGATAATTGCAAATTTCCTGCTCTTAATGGCTAAGTAAAATAAAACCCCATTCCTTAGTTCTGTTTTATTCATTTTTAATTTTTTGAATAAAAAAGAAACACGGTCTAACACATCTTCTTTGCAGTAATTTTCAATATGAACACGAATTTCGCCGGAGGTGTCAAGTTCGGCATTTATTATTGCTTGTTTAATTTCGTTTTTTTGTTCTTTTGTAAAGAAATTTTTTGCAGTTGGTATCATAATTTATGATTTTAGTTCTGTGTCAAATACTGAGAGATAAAATAAAAGATAAAAGATAAAAGTAAAAAGACAAAAGTAATATTATAAAAATTTAGAATTCAACTACCGGAGCTTTTTCCGTTCCTTTCTCCGCTTCAAAATAAGGCTTTTGCTCAAATCCGAACATGTTGGCTAAAATATTTTTAGGAAACTTTTTTATATAAATATTATATGTTTTTGTTGTTTCATTAAATTTTCTGCGTTCATTGGCAATTCGGTTTTCAGTTCCTTCCAATTGAGCCTGCAATTCAAGGAAATTTTGATTGGCTTTAAGGTCAGGATATCTTTCAACTACTACCATCAGTTTAGATAATGCAGAGCTTAAACCTGCTTGTGCCTGTTGAAATTGCTGCATAGAAGCTGCCGAAAGTTCACCGGGATTTATGCTTACTGACGTAGCTTTTGCACGTGCATCAATAACTTCTGTAAGTGTTTGCTTTTCATGTTCAGCATAACCTTTAACTGTATTAACTAAATTTGGTATGAGGTCGGCACGCCGCTGGTAAACATTTTCAACATTAGCCCAGGATGTGTTAATCCCTTCTTCGTAAGTAACCATCTTATTGTACGAACCCTTTAACCAACTGTAAATCACAATAATAATTATTATAATAATGACGATAACAATCCATGATTTTTTCATTGTTTGAAAGTTTTATTGTTTATAAATTTAATAAGTTAAAGCTTGTGAATTATTCAAGTTAAATATTCTGCTAAAATAGTAAAAAAATATTAAAAGTAAAATAAAAAAACCTACTAGAGTTTCAAACCCTCGTAGGTTTTAGTTTCTGAGCTTTATATCTTATCAGCAGACAGCTACAGGTAATCATTTATTTAGTCTGTCAATAAAGTCCGAGAGTTTATTTGTTATTTGTTTTTTTTTATTTGGTGCTTTAATTTAAGAATTGTTTGATTTTATAGACAGATGCTATTTAATAATCTCCACGCTTCTTTTAATAAAATCAGTTAACTCCTGGCCTTTAAGCAGGCTTTGGGATAGTAATGCAAGGTCGTAAATTTGTTTTACTGTTTCATCTTGTTTTACCTGATCTTTTTCATCAATAATTTTGCAGATCAAAGGATTATTTGAATTCACAACAAGGTTATATTGTTCGGGTAAATTACCCATGTAATCCATTCCACCGCCAAGTGCTGACATATCCTTCATACGCCGCATAAATTCAGGGCGGATTATCGTGAAAGGTAAATCGGTTTCACTCAGATTCTCAAAAACAATAGTAAATTTTTCCTTGTTAATATTTCTTTCAATCACAGGTTTTAATGCTTCTTTTTGCTTGTCATCTAATTTTGATGGTAAAGCATCTTCTTTTTTAATCAGGTTATCAATAGTGTCAGAATCAACCCGTTTAAAAGTCAAGTCTGTCATTTTTTGTTCAATAGTGTTAATGAAATGATTGTCCAGAATACCTTCCATAATTAAAACGTCATAACCTCTGTCAGTTGCAGCTTGTACAAAACTATGTTGTTCTTCTAAATTGTTTGCATAAAGATAAACCAGTTTTTTATCCTTGTCTTTTTGTGTGTCTTTGACGTGTTTTTTATATTCTTCCAGAGTAAAATATTTGCCTTTGGTATTTTTCAGTAAACAAAATTTTTCGGCACGTTCATAAAATTTTACTTCCGAAATCATACCATATTCAATAAATACCTTGATATCATCCCATTTTTCTTCAAATTTTTTACGGTCGTTTTTAAACAGCTCTTCTAATTTATCAGCAACTTTTCGCATTATATAATTGGATATCTTTTTAACGTTTGAATCACTTTGAAGATATGAACGTGAAACATTCAAAGGAATATCAGGTGAATCAATCACACCATGCAATAAAGTAAGAAAATCGGGAACTATACCTTCAACCGAATCGGTTACAAAAACCTGATTTGAATATAATTGTATCTTGTTCTTTTGAATTTCAAAATTTTTCTTTACCTTAGGGAAATAAAGAATTCCGGTTAAATTAAATGGATAATCCACATTTAAATGTATGTGAAAAAGAGGCTCATCAAAAGAGAAAGGATATAATTCCCTGTAAAACTTTTTATATTCTTCATCTGTACAATCAGCAGGTTTCTTTTTCCAGAGTGGATGTGTATCATTGATTATTCTCGGTTTTACAACTTCCACTTCTTTATCTTTTCCGTCTTTATCTTTTTCGCCTTCAACTTTTTCCCAAACTTTCTCAGTTCCAAACTGAATAGGCACAGGTAAGAATTTACTGTATTTTTTCAATAACTCAAGAATACGTGATTCTTCCAAAAATTCTTTTGATTCTGTGTCAATATGAAGTATTACTACGGTGCCTCTGTCTTTTTTATCAATTTCTGTTATTGTATATTCGGGGCTACCATCACAAACCCATTTTATAGCTTTTGTAGGACCACCTTTTTTATATGTTTTCGTAAGAATTTCCACCTTGTCGGAAACCATAAATGACGAGTAAAATCCCAGTCCGAACTGCCCGATAATAGCATTTCGCTCTGCTTCGGTTTTTGTTTTGAATTTCTTAACAAATTCCTCTGCACTTGAAAATGCAATCTCGTTGATGTACTTATCAATTTCTTCGGATGTCATTCCAATACCACGGTCTATAACAGAAATGGTTTTTGCTTTCTTGTCAACTTTGACATGAATAGTCAGGTCACCGAGGTCTTCTTTAAATTTACCGAGCGACGCAAGTGTCTTCAGTTTTTGAGTTGCATCAACTGCATTTGAAATTAACTCTCTTAAGAATATTTCGTGGTCGGAGTATAAAAACTTTTTTATTATCGGAAATATATTTTCCGTTTGAACATTAATTTTTCCTTTTTCCATTTTTCAATAATTTTTAATTTAAAAGGTTTTATCAAAGCTTATGCCAATGGATTTGGTATGACAAAATGACGGAAGGGAATAGTTGGGGATTGCGTGGTGCAAAATGAGCATTTCTTGTATCAATTCTTAAATTCAATAATATCAATAATTTGGTTTTCTATGTAAATTAGCAATAGCTACAATAAGAATCTTATCCTATAATATTTGATTTTGTATTAAAGTCATTTTTAAAGAGTATTCATTAAAATATTTTCAACGGCTATTATTATATCATCATCAATATTTGAGGTTCTTTTTAAAATTATTTCTAAATAATCACTACCGATTCTACGCCTTAAAATTTCAATATTTTTAATTAGTTCATCATA
>CAZREZ010000115.1:0-8462 GCA_964599115.1 uncultured Bacteroidales bacterium | reverse complement strand
CGCAGATTTCACGAATTTTCAATTCGTGTAATTCGTGCAATTCGATGACAAAAAACATTGAAGAATGATGATGGTGTATTGTCATCTCACTATATTCGCCCCTTTTTTCCGGGTCTTTTTACTCAGGATAACAGGTGCAAGTAACTTACATTTTATTATTTTTATATCAGGACAATTGATCGTTACAACAGAAGCTCCTAACGGCCATCTACTTGATTCCAAAGAGTCTTCTATTGCATAAGCAAAAATATATTACTGAAAAGAAATTTTTTATAGTTTGAGAAAATCCAATATATGTAGATGTTCAATTCCTTTATAATCAGAGCCGCCGAATTCTTCAGTAGAGACCACTATTTTCCTGTGATTATCTTTTATTTCAAGCAGATTGCCAAATTCTCTTTGATGAGTCTTTTCATCAGATATTCTGAATGCAACTTGTATATAAATTCTCTCGGAACCTTTGTTGGCAACAAAATCAATTTCTTTATCGGCTGATTTTCCTACAAAAACTTCGTATCCCGATTTTAACAGTTGTGAATACACAAGATTTTCAAGTATCTTGTTCATATCCTTATTGTTATATCTGACAATTGAATTTCGTAACCCTAAATCTTCAAAATAATATTTATCACCGATTTCAAAAACTCTTTTTCCCTGAATATCGTATCGCCTTGCTTTATGTATGAAAAATGCGTTTTCGAGATAACGTAGATATTGCAAAATAACTTTCGGCGAATAATTCAATTGCTGCGATTTCAAAAAATCACTTATTCGCTTTGCAGATAATAAAGTTCCAAAATTATCAACAAGATATCTGACCAAATTATCGAGTAAGAATAAATTTCGAATATTGTAACGACTTACAATATCTTTCAAAATAATCGTGTTATAAATACTTCTAAGGTATTCGTAAGCAATAGTTTCATCAAATGGGAGGTTAATCAGATAAGGTAAACCACCAAATTTAATATACTTCATTAATGAATCGTTATTGCTTTGCAACTTATGAAATTGTAAAAATTCTGTAAATGAAAGCCCGAAAATTTTAAATTCAATGTATCTACCGCTTAAATAAGTAGCCAAATCACCCGAAAGCATTTTTGCATTGCTGCCTGTACAGTAAATATCATATCCTCCTTCGGCATTCAGACTACGTATTGCTTTTTCAAAATCAAAAATATCCTGAATTTCATCTATAAAAACATAAGTTTTTGCTTGTTTCTTAGATTTTATTTTAATGAAGTTTAATAGATCAGTATCATTTTTTATCTCCGAAAATTCAGCAAGTTCTTTGTTAATATAAACAATGTTTTTTTCGCCGGATATTTTCTTTATTTCATCTATAAGCTGTAAAAGTATATAGCTTTTCCCGACTCTGCGTTGTCCGATAAGCACTTTAATTACCTCTTTATCAATAAAAGGTGAAATTTTATTGATATAATATTTTCTGGGAATGTATTTTTTTTTCATCTTAAAAATGTTTTTCTTATATGAAAAAGAATATGCAAATATACATTTATTTTACTTATATGAAAAATAAATCATAATAATGATAAGTTATAAAGCTTGGCAACACATTCCATTTCAACAAATTTCCATCAATTTCCAGTTGTCATGCCGGGCGAAGTCGATCCTTCGTCTCCGCTCAGGGTGACTACCATAGATGTCATGCTGAGCGAAGACGAAGCACCGTTCATACAATAACCCCATAGCTTTATACAATAAGTAATAAAAAAAACTTTTTTATTTGGAGATAAACTAATTATTATCTATTTTTGAAAAAGTATTTTCTACTATATTCAACTAAAAAACTTAAAAACAATGAAAAAGAGAAACATTTTACTTTTAGGTGCTGCTCTGTTATTAAGCAGCTTTATGATTTTACAATTTGGATGTAAAAAGGACAAAGATGACGAACCGAATCCACCAACACCCCCGACATACACAAACGGACAAGGTGAAATTGGTAGCATTGGCGGTATAGTGATGATTGATGATCCGGGATCGCCGATTGATGGTTCTTATGTTAGTATTCCAGAAGGAGCATTAGGCTCAAATAAGCAGATTGAAGTAACTTATGATCCTGATCAGAAATGTGTTTTTGATTCCACGTCCATTATCGTAAAGTTTGAGCCCAGCGGATTGACATTTAATAAACAGGTTGAAATTGGTATTCCGTATGAAAGTGGAGTAGATACAAGTGAACTAAAGGTTTTTTATTACGATACTGAAAACGAAACTTTCCATCAACTAACTGTTACCGGAATAAATGTATCGGATAAGATAATAAAAGCTTCTACCGATCATTTTTCCGGCTTCATGTCAACAACAAAGTATGTAAGGATATATACTGAACTTGTGAAGGTTAATGGTACATTAGGTGCTCTTGTTGAAATTACTTCAGAGCAGTATGGACAGGATGAAGGATTGCACCTTATTTATACACTTCCAGATATTTGGATACTAACAAATTATTGGTCAGCACGTGATATTATAAATTATTATGAAGGATATGAAGTGCTTTCAGTATTTAAGGTAACTCTTAAAAGAAAGATCTTTCTTGGTGAAGATGAAGAGATTCAAAGTAAGAAACTTATAGTTAGACGTATAGAGCACTCTTTTGGTTCGCATGGCTACGAAGTATATATTGATAATTTAAATGCTGGCAATAAAAAATATTTTTTAAACGAGGCTGAGGATGAACAAATTTTTGAAACCTTTATGCAGGGCATACCTTTGATTTTCAAGTTTGATGAGAATGAATTTGAACCTAATGATGATCATAAATATTATGTAAATATCGAATGGGCATTATCAACTGATCCTGATGCATACTATATTTCACGATATACACATCTTTATGAAGAAGATAATCGTAAAGAAGCAAAAAAGCCCACTTCAATGATAAACTGGAATAAAGATATTAATAATGATTATGTAAATGATGAATACCAGGAAATCAACCATCATAATCCTATAGTCAGTACTTTACTCGTAAGTAATATTACAGAAACTTCAGCTATTGTAACAGGATCAGTTTCCAATTTAGGTGGTAGTATAGTAACTCAGCACGGTCATTGTTGGTCAACTTCGCCTGAACCAAGCATAAGTGATAATAAAACCAATCTGGGTGAATTAACACAAGTAGGAAATTTTGAGAGTGTGATTTCCGGGTTGAATTCCAGTACTACATATTATGTTAGAGCTTATGCACAAAATAGTACTGGAACTGGTTATGGTTATGATAAAATTTTTACAACATCAGGGGGTGGAAGTAATCCACCAAATGTAGTTTTACAAACTCCATCAGGCATACAAAGCGGAAATATTACGATTTATTATACAATTACTGATGAAGATGGAAATATGAACAATCTTGCTGTAAGGTATCAATGTCCTTCATGTGGAAATAATCCGGCAACATTAGTTAGTTCCTCAGTAGGAACGATTAATGGTTCAGTAATAAACAATATTCCACCCGGTGAGCATTATTTTGTCTGGAATTCCGTGGCAGATTATCCCAACAATCATACAGATGACATGAAAATAAAAATGACATGGGAAGCTACACTTGGTTTTGAAACGGAAACATTTGAAGTTGACAATACCGGTGGCTCCAACACCCCACCCACAGCCATCTTCACAATTGATCCCACCTACGGTACAACCTCCACAGTTTTTGAATTTGACGGCTCAGATAGTTACGACAACGAAGACCCCACAAGCAATTTACAAGTACGCTGGGATTTTGATGGAGACGGAAGCTGGGATACCGGTTGGGATTACGACAAAACCGAAAACCACCAGTATGGAAGCGAAGGTACATATACAGTTAAAATGGAAGTGAAAGATACGGAAGGATTAACAGATTATGTAACGCATAATGTAACTGTTAGCAATGGCGGCGGCTCCACCTTTACCGACCCCCGCGACGGACAGGTTTACAATATAGTAACCATTGGCACCCAAACATGGTTTGCCGAAAACCTCAACTACCAAACCACCAACTCATGGTGGTACGATAACAGCTCTGCAAATGGTGATGTTTATGGCAGATTATATACCTGGAATGCAGCACTAACTGCTTGCCCGGCAGGCTGGCATTTACCAAGTGATGATGAATGGTGTACACTAACACAATATATTGACCCAACAGTTAATTGTAACACAACAGGTTGGAGCGGTACAGATTGTGGTTATAAAATGAAAAGCACAAGTGGCTGGTACTCAAATGGAAATGGTTCTGATGCTTATGGCTTTACTGCCCTCCCGGGGGGCCGCCGCCGCAGCAGTGGGTCGTTCTATGGCCTTGGCCGCTACGGCGGCTGGTGGTCGTCGAGTGAGTACTCAGGTACGGGCGCATGGTACCGGCTCCTGTTCTACGACTACGACCAAGTGTGCCGGTTCAGCCTCGATAAGGCGTTCGGTTTATCTGTCCGTTGCCTCAAGAACTGACTCGTGCGTAGCACGATTGACAATTTTCCAATTTGACAATTTGCTCCGCCTTTTTAGGCGGAGTCGATTTTTTTTTGAGATATGAAAATAGAAGAAATACTAAAGATAGAAGACAACAAGAATATTTACCTTCATAATGAGGGGTTGTTTTGGAGGGCTTACGAGTATTCGGCATTTGCTTTTGTAAAACACATAAAACATTATAATGTTAAAAAGAAGTATATAAAAAAGGTGCATAGCGAAATTGTATTCATCGGTTTTCCTGATAGCACTTTGACTAATATATTGGGTTTATGCAATAAAAATGGTTTTGTTGTAAATAATAGCAATAGTTTAATCACAGTTAAACTGCCAACCAAAACTGAAGGTTTTATAAACTGGAAAATAGAAATTGCTAATGAAGAAAGTGACAAATCCAAAAAGAACGATACATCAATAATTGAACGGATTGCAAGTTTTCCGTTAGCTGCAAAAACACCAATGGAAGCACAACAGTTTTTATATCAATTACAAATGGAAATAAATGGCAACATATGATAATTTACCTGTTTACAAGGCTGCTTACGATTTGCTACAAGAAACCATATTGTTTAGAACGCAAATGAGCAGGGAGTATAAATTTACTTTAGGTGAAAGGTTGGTAAACGAAAATGTGGAACTTATTATTGGAGTTTTTAAAGCCAATGTAAGCCTTGCTAAAAAAGAACTCATTTTGCAAACCAGAGAGCATTTAGAGATTGTAAGATTGCTGTTTCGGTTGTTAAAAGACTTAAAGCAAATTAGTTTAAAAAGGTTTGTGGCCATAAACGCTAAAATAGAAATGGTTTCGAAGCAATTAACGGGATGGATGAAATCATCAAAGAAATAATAATTAATGTCGGAGCCGGTTTGTTAAGGCAAACGGGGCGTGCACCAATCAGTTCAATAGCCCTCCATAGGAGTAAATACCTGCTAATACATCACAGGTTTCCTTTGGGTAAATAATTCTCCTTGTCTGGAAATGGCAGGGCGAAGTGTAAAGTGGTTATTAAAGCAGTCCCTCCCGGGGGGCAACCGCAACAGCAGTGGGTCGTTCAATAACCTTGGCAACAACGGCAACTGGTGGTCGTCGAGTGAGAACTCAGGTACGAACGCATGGAACCGGAACCTGAACTACGACAACGACCAAGTGAACCGGAACAACAACAATAAGACGAACGGTTTATCTGTCCGTTGCCTCAAGCACTGGTTAATACCGCCGATATTCGTTCGGCGGTTTTTTAATAAATAATATGCAATTAGACTTAATTAAAGAATACCAAAAAGAAAGGCTGCTACTTGATTTGTTCAAGGCCTATTACGATGCCCGCCGCAACAAGCGCAACACCATAAATGCCCTTAACTTTGAAATGGATTATGAGCATAATCTTTTTAAACTCAATGAAGAAATAATTAGTGGCATCTACAAAATAAAGCCCAGTATATGTTTTATCAATTTCAGTCCGGTGCAAAGAGAAATATTTGCAGCAGATTTCAGAGACAGAGTTGTGCATCACCTTGTTTACAATTATATTGCTCCAATATTTGAAAAAACTTTTATTAACGACAGCTATAGTTGTCGTGTAGGTAAAGGTACCCATTACGGTATTAAAAGGATAGATCACTTTATACGCTCGTGCTCTGAAAATTATCATAAAGATTGCTATATCCTTAAAATGGATATAAAAGGCTATTTTATGAATATTGAAAGAACAATATTATTTCAGAAAGTTAATGATACGCTATTAAAATACATTAAAAAAATCGACTTTGATTTATCTTTGATTTTGGATTTAATAAAGCAGATAATTTTTAATGATCCTACGAAAAACTTTATCCTTAAAGGAAATAAAAAAGACTGGAACGGATTACCTCCATCAAAAAGCCTTTTTCATTCAGGAAAAAACAAAGGTTTACCCATTGGAAACCTTACATCACAATTATTTAGCAATGTGTATTTAAATCAATTTGACCATTATGTTAAAAAAGAACTGGACATTATATATTATGGGCGTTATGTAGATGATTTTATTCTTATACATAAAAACAAAGAGTATCTTAATTCATTAATACTTCATATGAAAAATTATCTTCAAAAAAAGTTAATGGTGGAACTTCATCCCAAAAAAATTTACTTGCAGCATTTTAGCAAAGGTGTTCAATTTCTCGGCGCTATTATCAAGCCATATCGCATATATATTTCCAGTCGCACTAAAGGGAATTTTTATCAAGCGATTCATAAATGGAACAAAATTATCAACAAAAATAATAATTTGTCGGAAGAAGAAAAACAAATGTTTTTAAGTTCGGTAAATTCATATCTGGGAATAATGAAACATTATAAAACAAGCAATCTCAGAAGAAAAATAATATTTGAGAAAACCGATAGAAGATTTTGGGAATATTTTGAAGTTTGTAAATAGGCAAGTGTCATCTTGAGGAGCGCAGCGACGAAAGACCCCCATCGTCTTCCTCCTCTGCTACCAAAATGCCTTTTCAACGTATTGCAGAAAAGTTAATAAAGCGTTTTGCCGGCGAATTGCCATGAAGTTGGCAAAGCGATTGGTTGGCGAATTACCAAGTCATTGGCAGGTAATAATTGTCAGCTTACACCAAAGTGCCTGGAGATCCTTCCTCCCTGCGGTCGTCAGGATGACACTTGCAAGTAATTAACTTTTATCTTTTAACTTTTATCTTTTATCTTTATCCACATCTTCCTCAAGGTCAATCAACATCCTTGCAACAATTCCAGTCCAGATGTATGTTTTGTTCCATCCTGCCTGAAGGTCGTCAGCACTGTAAAATTCCCAGAAAACATGGTCGTTCTTCAGGTGATAAATAACATTGCTGAAAACTTTTTCAGCAAGCTCTTTTGCTTGTTTTTTATATCCGTAATCAAGTAATCCGCGAAATAATAAATATTGCCATTGCACCCAAACAGGCCCGTTCCAGTATCCGATAGGATTATAATAATCATCTTTTGCCGAAAGTGTTGGAACACCGTATTTCCTCCAGAATTCATCCTGATTAGTCATACATTTAACTAATTCATCAGCTTGTTCTTCGGAAGCAACTCCAGCCCAAAGAGGTAAAAAACCGATAATTTCCTTAATTTTCAGGTCATTATTATTTTTAAATGTAAAGTCATGGTCAGTTTTGTCGACATTATAATAAAAACCGGTTTCCTTATCCCATAAAGTATTGTTAATTAATTCGGTTCTTTTATTTGCCTTTTCTTTCCATATTTCAGATTCATTTATATATCCGAGTTTTCTTGCCATTTCCGATAAAGCCTTTGCTTCGCTAACCAGCATTGCATTAACATCTGGACCTTCAAAATTTGTTGGCCATCCAACTTTATCCCAAACAGCAACACGTGCATCCCTCACACATTCAAGCACTGCATGTGCACCCCATTCGCATAAGCCGTCATCATCAGCATCACGGTTTTTAACATAATAATTGTAAAATTTTTTACCCGACTTATATGCTTCTTTTAAGAATTGTTTATCGTTTGTAATTTTATAAATTTCATGATTTTGATAATTATACCATGGTGCTGAACTTGTAAATTGTTTATTATGTTCTATTTTTTCGTTCAGGTACGGACCTGTTCTGTAATTTATATACCCTTTGTTCAGTTGCCGTTCCATATAAACTCTTTGCGAATTCATTGCACTTTCGGGGTCCATAAAAGCATAAGCAAGCATCACAAGACTTTCATGGAAAACCTGTCCGCCGTAGCCCCAGCCCCATTTCGGCTCGCGTGAGAAAATATAATAATTGTAACTGCATTCGCCTTCGGGAGGCATCATACATTGCCGGATTAATGTAAAGGCATTCCAGTAAAGCGCCTCGTAATCCTTGTTTCTAAAATTTAATTCAGGTATGTTAGAATAGATTTTTTCATCTTCGGTTACTAATTTATTCAAATCAATAGTTTGTAATTTTTTACATTCTGTAATATTGTTTTTGGTATTACTCTCTGT
>CAZREZ010000114.1:0-8529 GCA_964599115.1 uncultured Bacteroidales bacterium | reverse complement strand
TGCTTTATAAATATAAGATTAGCACCACAATTTATTGTGGTGAATTAGAGGAGTATGAAAGAGTAATCATTAGTCCGCTTCAGCGGACTTCTATTCTGTAGAATTGTATTTTAACAAATTTTATATGGGTTGAGATAAGATAAATAATGAAAAATACGGGCTTTTTCCCAAAGATTTTTCGATTAGTTGACTTTTCGGAGTGGACTCAATGATGGAATAGTGAAATAAGAAGTTAGTAATAGAAAAAAGAAAAAATTTAAAATTGATTAAATAAAATGCTGAATAACATAGAATTTGCACAACCGTATTTTTTGTACTTGCTGTTGATTATTCCGGTATTGATTGTGTGGTACTGGTTTAAACATAACAAAAGAAAAGCTGATATTCAGTTTTCCTCAACTGAAGTATTTGAAAATACCAAAAAAAGTGCAAAACAATACCTTTATCACAGTCTGTTTGTTTTAAGAATTTTAGTAATTACTTTATTGATAATTGCTTTTGCACGACCCCAAACAACTTTAAGCAGGCAGGACATTACCATTGAAGGTATTGATATTGTTATGGCATTGGATGTTTCGGGGAGTATGCTTGCTCAGGATTTAAAACCCGACAGACTTGAAGCAGCTAAAGACGTTGCTTCGGATTTTTTTGACGGCAGACCGAATGACCGTATCGGACTTGTAATTTTTAGCGGTGAAACTTTTACTCAATGCCCGCTTACTACAGATCACAGGGTGATTAAAAATCTGTTTAAAGATATTAAAAGCGGAATGATTGAAGACGGAACTGCAATTGGCGACGGACTTGCAACTGCTGTTAACCGACTTAAAGACAGTAAAGCAATCAGTAAAGTAATTATTCTATTAACCGATGGGGTAAATAATGCTGGTTCATTAGACCCGCTTTCAGCTGCTGAAATTGCAAAAATTTATGGAGTCAGGATTTATACTATTGGTGTTGGTTCAATAGGAAATGCTCCTTATCCGGTTCAGACACCTTACGGTTTAAGGTATCAGGATATGGAAGTGAAAATTGATGAGGATTTATTAAAAGAAGTGGCTGATATGACCGACGGAAAATATTTCAGGGCAACAAGCAATAAAAAACTTAAAGATATTTACGAAGAAATTGATAAAATGGAAAAATCTAAAATTGACGTTACGGAATTTCGTAAAAAGAAAGAGGAGTTTTTGCCGCTTGCTTTTATTGCACTCGGGTTGTTTATTCTGGAAATATTTTTTAGAAATACAGTTTTCCGAACATTACCATAAAAATAAGTCTCTCTATGATTAAAAGTATTTTAGATAGATAGATAAATAGATAAATAAATAAATAAAATAACAAATAACAAATAACAAATATCAAATAAATTCCAATGAATAAAATACAAAGCACCAAACCTATTTGCGACCTTGAAAAAAGAACATTCAATTATTAAAAAATCTAAATAAGAAAAATTTTAGTAATTGGAATTTTGATATTGGATTTTATTTGTAATTTGAGATTTGTATTTTGAGTTTTTACTAATAATAACCATATTTGTTCACTGATAAATAATAATTTATTAATGATAAGATTCGCACATACATATTATTTATACGGATTGCTGTTAATACCCGTATTTATTATTATTTTTTCAGTAATGCTTCACTGGAAAAAGAAAGCATTAAATAGCTTTGGCGACATTTCAATTATTTCGAGGTTAATACCTGATGTTTCAAAAGGCAGGCTTGTTTTTAAATTTTTCCTGATAATGCTTGCTTATGCTTTTCTGGTTGTTGGAATAGCTAATCCTCAGATTGGCTCAAAATTAGAAAAGGTTGAACGCAAAGGAATAGATTTAATGATTGCAATTGATGTATCAAACAGTATGCTTTCGCAGGATATTAAACCTAGCCGGCTGGCAAGGGCAAAACAGGCTGTGTCAAAATTGATTGATAATCTGAAAGGCGACAGGATAGGCATTATAGTTTTTGCAGGTAAAGCATATATGCAATTGCCGATTACAACAGATTATGCAGCAGCAAAACTTTTTTTATCAACAATTAATACACAAATAGTTCCTGTACAAGGAACTGCTATTGGTGATGCTATTCAGCTTGCAGTTGGTTCATTTGATGATAATAATCACAGTAAAGCTATAATTATTATTACCGATGGTGAGAACCATGAAGGAAATGCGGTTGAAGAAGCTAAAGCAGCATCTGAACTTGGTATAAAAATTTGTACAATAGGAATGGGATTACCTGATGGAGCACCTATTCCGGTATTAAATAAATATGGCGACCGGATTGACTATAAAAAAGATAAAGAAGGCAATACTATTATCACAAAACTTAATGAAACAATGTTGCAGCAAATAGCTACGGCAGGGAAAGGCGCTTATATAAGAGCAAATAATACTCAGGCAGGATTGAAAAAAATATTTAACGAAATAAATGAAATGGAAAAAACCGAATTTGAAAGTAAAATGTTTTCGGATTATGAAGACAGATTTCAATATTTTATCGGTATTTGTATTGTAATTTTAATCCTGGAACTATTTATTTTTGAAAGAAAAAGTAAATGGGCAGGTAAGATTAAGTTGTTTGGGTGAAAGGAATATTTGTGGTTCTACTTCGAATTTAATGAGTAATGGAGTAATGATAAAATGATAAAATGATAAAATCAATTAAAATTGAGAATTATGACAGAAAAAGAAATATTTATTGAAAAGTTAAAAAAAAGAACCAGAAAATTTGCAGCAGATGTTATTTTATTTTGCGATTCGTTAAAAACATGCAAAGCATCATCTGTTGTTACATACCAATTTATTAAATCTGCAACTTCTACAGGAGCAAACTATCGTGCTGCATGTAGAGCCAGGTCTAAAACTGAGTTTTTCAGTAAAATTTGTATTGTTGTAGAAGAAGCTGATGAATCTGAATATTGGTTAGAGATAATTAATGAAGCTAATTTGTCTAATGATAGAGAAGAATTAATAAGACTCACAAAAGAATCAAATGAAATAACAAAGATTATGACAAAAGCTAAAAATTCTTCATATGGGAATAAGTAACATTTGTGTATTTAATCATTTACACATTTAATCATTTACACATTTAATCATTTACGCATTTAATCATTTACGCATTTAATCATTTACACATTTAATCATTTACGCATTTATATTAAAATAACAAATGAAACAAATTACAATATTAATAATACTGATATTTTCCCTTTCAGCCATTGCTCAGAATGAAGCCAAATTAATTCGCAATGGTAACAGGTTGTATGAAGATAATAAATTCAAAGAAGCTGAAGTTGATTACAGGAAGGCGCTTGAAGTTAATAAAGATTCTTACAAAGGAGAATTCAATCTTGGAGATGCTTTATACAAACAGGAAAATTTTGAAGAATCAGCAAAAATATTTAATGACCTTACTGCAAAACAACCTGAAAAAACTTTCAAAGGCGAATCATTTTATAATCTTGGTAACTCATTGCTGGAAGCAAAAAAATACAAGGAAAGTATTGAGGCATTCAAAAATGCACTTCGCTATAATCCTGATGATATTGATTCGAAATATAATTTAGAATACGCAAGACAAAAACTTCAGCAACAGCAACAACAGCAACAGCAACGGAAAAATCAAGATAAAAACGAAGACCAGAATAAAAAAGATCAGGATAAACAGGACCAGCAAAAAGATCAGGATAAACAGGATAAAAAGGACGAACAGCAACAGCAGGAACAGAAAGAGGAAGAAAATCAGGATAAACAGGATGAAGAAAAACAAGATCAGAACAAGCAAGATAAAGAACAACAGCAAGGCAATCAGCAACAAAAGCAACAACAACAGCCGAAACAAATTTCAAAGGAAGATGCCGAAAGAATGCTTGAAGCATTAAAAAATGATGAAAAAAAGACTCTTGAAAAACTGAAAAAAGAGAAAGCTAAAAGTGTAAGAGGTAGAAAAACCGAAAAAGATTGGTAAATTGTCTATTTTTGCGTTTGATTTAATATCTGATAAATTCATGAAAGTATTTTTTAAAATATTTTTACTTTTTTTAATTTTCTTTTCAAAATCAGTATTGGCTGATGATGTTAAGTTCTTAGCTTCAACACGAAAGGTTGTTGAAGTAGGTGAGCAATTTCAATTGACATACACATTGAATGCTCAGGGAATAAATTTTCGTGGCCCTGTTTTAAATGATTTTTTTGTGTTATCAGGACCGAATACATCTTCAAGCTCCAATATTCAGGTTATAAACGGTAAGATGACCCAATCGGTTACTAATACTTTTACATATTATCTCAGAGCAATAAAAGAAGGATCATATACAATATCTGCTGCTTCAGTTAAAGCAGATAATAAATACTACAGGTCAAATACTTTAACGATTAAGGTTGTAAAGTCAGGAACCAACACAAACGTTTCACAACAAAATAAAGCAGGGCAGAAGCGAAGGCTGGTTCAGTCGCAAACACACTCAGAAACAGAAGATGTATTTTTAAAAGCAACAGCAAATAAAACAAATCCGTTTCTGGGCGAGCAAGTAATTGTTTCATATAAAATATATACAAAAGTTCCGATTGCACAAATTTCAATTGATAAATTGTCGTCTTTTCCTGGATTTTGGTCAAAAAATTTATTGGATGATAACGAACGCCTAAAACAATCAAGCGAAATTATTAACGGCGAAGAATATATTACTGCAGATATCAGAAAAATTGCTTTGTTTCCTCAGAAAGCAGATAAACTAGAAATTGACCCTATGGAGTTGGATTGTATTGCACAAATCAGAAAACAAAAAACAAGGAGAACAACTTCCGACCCGTTTTTTGATAGTTTTTTTAATGATCCCTTTTTTAACCGTACATATCAAAATGTTGAAAGAAGTCTTAAATCAAATACATTAACCATTAATGTAAAACCTTTACCCCTTAAAAATAAGCCGGCAAATTTCAGTGGAGCAGTCGGAAAATTTACATTTAAATCAAGCATTGACCAAACTGAATTAAAAACAAATGAAGCTATAACTTTAAAATACACAATTTCAGGAAAAGGAAATATTGAACTGATAAATAAGCTTAATGTGAGTTTCCCGCCTGATTTTGAGGTTTATGATCCGAAAATCACAAACAAAATGAAAACTTCTTCCTTAGGGGTGTCAGGCTCGTGTACTTTTGAATATCTTCTTATTCCGCGTAATCCGGGTGAGTTTAATATTAAACCTGTATATTTTTCTTATTTTGATGTAAATACAAAACAATACATTACTAAATCAACACCAGATTATACTATTAAAGTTGAAAAAGGCTCCGGAACTTTAGCGAATATTTCATATAGTACAGTAAGTCAGGAAGATATAAATTATATTGGTAGCGACATCAGGCATATTAAAAGTAATATTCTGAATTTAGAAAAAATTAATGTTTACTTTTTTGGCTCAAAAGTTTTTTATCTTTTAATGATAATTCCTGTTGTATTTTTTATTTTATTGATAATTATATGGAAAAATCAAACAAAAAAGAGAAACAATATTTCTTTAATGAAAAACAAAAAAGCCACAAAAGTTGCACGTAAAAATCTTAGAAAAGCTCATACCTTTCTGAAATCAGGCAGTAAAGAAGAATTTTATATTGAAATTTCACAAGCACTATGGGGATATTTGAGCGATAAATTAAATATACCTCAAGCAGAACTTTCAATGGATTCGGTGAGCGATGCATTATTAAAGAAAAAAGTGAACGAAGAAATTACCAGACAGTTTATTGATACACTAAATAATTGTGAGTTTGCTCGTTTTGCTCCAGGTGATAGTTCATCAGCTATGGATAAAATATACAAGGAAGCACTTGAAATTATCAGTAAGATTGAAAGGGAGTTGAGATAAATGATTAAGTGGTTAAATGGTTGCCGGAAAACAAGATAAAAGACTAAAGATAAAAGATAAAATTAGAAATTAGAAATTAGAAATTAGAAAAGAAGTTGGTAGTTAGTAGTTGATAATCGAAAGTATGAAAAAATACATCTTCATAATAATTGCTTTAATTTCAGTATCAAACCTGTTGGCTATTCCTAATGATTCATTAATATATAAAGCCAACAAGGAATATTCCGAAGGGCTTTATAACGATGCCATAGAAAATTATTTAAAAGTAATTGATAATGGATATGAATCATCAGAATTGTACTATAATATAGGTAATTCGTATTTTAAGATAAATGATATGGCATCAGCTATACTTTATTTTGAAAAAGCAAAAAATATCTCTCCTAATGATGAAGACATTATATTTAATTTGAATGTTGCCAATAGCAAAATTGCCGATAAAATTGAAACCGTTCCCGAATTATTTTATGTTAGATGGTGGAATACTTTTTACATGCTTTTTTCAGTTGACACATGGGCAAAAATTACAATATTTATTTTTATCCTGACATTGATTTTTGCTTCAATATTTTTTCTTTCATCAATAAAAAATTTAAAGAAATTTAGTTTTTGGATTGGTATTATTTTATTGCTGCTGTCAATATTTACTTTCGGACTTTCATCTCAAAAATATTATTATTCTAAAAATACAATGAGGCAATAGTTTTCACTTCAACCTTAACCATTAAAAGCTCACCCAATAAAAACAGCGTTGATTTATTTGTAATTCATGAAGGAGCAAAAGTATTAATTCTTGACAAAGTTGATAATTGGTATGAGATTCGAATTGCAAATGGCAGTATAGGATGGCTGCCTTGTTCGGCTGTTAAAAGAATCTAAAATATCTTATTTCCTGAAATTTACCGATAACTGATTGAATTAAGCCGTTAACTGATTAAAAATTTGTTTTGTTTTTTTAGTAATTATATTTGTGTAAATTATTAATTTAACTTACGTTTGTTAATATTTTTAAAAAAAACTTATTTGTATAATTAAAAAAAAGTGTAACTTGTGCCACTGTTTTAAAAATATAAATTTATATAATAATAAAATTACATGATATGAAAAGTAGAATTTTACCATTTAGCTTGTTAGCATTGATTGTTGTGTTAAGTGCCGTTTTAATTTCCTCAACGCTTCCTTCAATTTTTAAAAGCTTTGATGAAAAGGGCAAAAATAATATCAATGATGCTGTTGAATATCTGGCTAAAATAAGAAACAATCAGAAAACAGGGAAAATTGACCCTAGTGATGTTTTAACAGCAAGGCAGCAAATACAGAATAATAATTCCAGGTCAACTTCATCATTCGACATTACTTGGCATGAAATGGGTCCCGATAATATTGGTGGCAGAACACGAGCCATCTTATTTGATAACAGGGATGCAGAAAATAAAACTATTTACGCCGGAAGTGTGAGTGGTGGCCTCTGGAGATCCACAAATGTTGGTATAACCTGGTATCAAGTTGACGGTGAAGCTGAAAACCTTAATATTTCTTGTATCGCTCAGAATAGAAATAGTAATGCTATTTATGTGGGAACAGGTGAGGGCTTTTGTGTCCAGGATTTTTCAGGATTTGGCTCTTTAGATTATAATGGAGGTTTTATAGGAAAAGGAATATATAAATCAACTGATGGTGAAAATTTTGTTCAGCTTCCTGCAACAAAACCTACTATAGAAAATGATGATACGATTGCATGGGCTTTTATCAGCAGGATTACTGTTGACCAAAATAACAATAAGGTTTATGCCGCTACAAACAAAGGATTAAGATATTCTACTGATGACGGTACTACGTGGAATATTGCTCAATATGTTGACAGTACAGGTAATCATGAACTTTTAGGTAACAGTACTGATGTGAAAATAGCTACTGATGGTACTATTGTTGCTTCAGTTGATAATTTATGTTATATCTCTGCTAATGGAAATGACAATAATTTTGTTTGCCATTCAACTGCAGACACATTTAATCTGCCACCAACCGGCATACAGAGAGTTGAATTTGCAATTGCACCAACCGATCCAAATATTATTTATGCAAGCGTGGTAGATTATTTAGGCAATTTGGAAAACATTTACAGATCGTCTGATAAAGGAATTCACTGGTCAGTGATATTACCCGGCGATAATACAATTGTAGAAATTTTTAACGGACAAGGTTGTTATGATAATACAATAGAGGTTTTTCCTGACAATCCTGACAAAATTCTTGTTGGCGGAATTGATATGTGGGAAGGAAAAAAAATAAATGAAACCGGATATTATCAATGGGAGCAAAGGTCGACAGGCAATACCAGCCCGTATCAATTCATCTATGTACATTCTAATCATCACACTTATGTTTTTCGCCCTGATCACGTTAATGAATTGTTTGTTGGTAGCGATGGAGGGATTAATGTTGGTATAATAGGAGAAGATAATTATGAATTCACTCCTTTAAACAAAACTTATAATGTTACTCAATTTTATACTATAGCTTGTTCAGGAAAAAAGATAGAAGCAATGGGAGGAACACAGGAAAACGGAACCATCTTTATTAGTGGTGTTGGAAATACTCCTAAGGAAGGTGTAGGAATTTGGGCGACTGGTACTGGTAATTCTA
>CAZREZ010000113.1:0-8563 GCA_964599115.1 uncultured Bacteroidales bacterium | reverse complement strand
GATCTTTCTATTTACATCAACCTGGTCATTTTGATAAAAAATTTTGTATTTACCTTGGTTTTCAATATACTGAAATAGTTCCTGAAGTGTTTTAATATTGTCACCTTCCGGTTCCTGGGCAACTGAAATTCCTGATAAGAAAACAAAGCAAAAAATAAAACTTAAAAGTAATAGGTGTCGATATGATAAGTTTGCTAAAGAATAAATATTATTCATAATTAGTTCTTTAATTAACAGCTTATTTTATAACTATGGTATCATTTAAAATTTTATATTCAAAAGGTGTTGTATATTTTATAACTCCTAGTATAGTGTTAATATCGTCATCGGTAGTAAATGTGCCTGTGTACTTACAATTTTCAACTTCCTTATTTTGTAAATTAAAAATCACATTATGAGATCGCTCCAGTTTTCGCAAAATATCAGTAAACCGTTGATTTCTAAACATAATTTTTCCATCCTTCCATGATGAGTAAGATTGGATATTTGCGGATTCAAATATTTTTGTCTGTTTACTATTCCTTATCAGAAGGTAAGTTTGGTTTACTTCCAGTTCTACTGCTTCTTCATTGTTATATGAAACTGAAATTTTGCCCCGTTCAAGTGAAGCCCTAAAAATGTTTTCGTTAGGATAAGCATAAACATTAAAGGCTGTTCCCAGAACTGTTACATCGTTTTCCTGAGTATGGACGATAAAGGGCATTTTTGCATTATGTTTAACATCAAAGCAGGCTTCTCCTTCAAGAAAAACTTCCCGCTGTTCTCTACTAAGGCAGTTGTCGTATTTTAGTTTAGAATAGGAGTTGATAAAGACTAAAGTACCATCAGAGAGCAAGATTTTTTTAATCTCCCCTTTTGGCACAATAATCTCGTGATAATCCACAACTTCCTCATATTTAGGGATTAAAGTGAAATAGTAGATTACACTTACAAAAAACAGCAATAAACTGGCAGCGGCTGCATATTGCCATATTTTCCTTTTGAAAACAGTCCTTTTCTTTACAGGGGGTTTGATTTCGTTTAAATTAAGCCTGTCTCTTAATTTAAGCCATTCACATAATACAAAATTGCTTGAAAGCTTTTGCTTATTAAAGCGCAAATGGCGAATAAGAAGCTTTGCCTCTTTGGCAGTCTGTCTATTCTTTGGATTGCCCAAAAGCCATTCTTCCCACTTTGTTACATCATCTTGGTTTTTATTGGTGGCAAAATTGATGAAAGAATCATCACAAACGAAATCATCAATTTCGTAATCATTGCAACGTGTGTTTTTACCATTCATACTAATAAAGAGCAGAAACTGCGCATTTCATACTCATATTATTACGATAAATTTAAGGGGCAGACTATAACAGGTGTTATATCAGTACATTAAAAATAGACAATTTGTTCTGTTTTTTCTTTTTTCGTAACAGATTTATTGTTCGCGCCAACAAGTTTGCCACCGATTGTTGCTTGATGGCCAATATCCTGCTAATTTCGATATTGGAATAGTTGCTGTAGAATTTTAAATAAATGATTTCCTTTTGTTTTGGTGATAGTTCTGCCAACAGGTCTTCAACAATTTTTATATTCTTCAATTGTGATTCGTTGTCAATATAAATGTCTTCAGGTGATATATCAAAACCATGATCCCTATTTAGGCTGCTGGCGGGGTCTGTTCTTACAAAAATATCCTTGGGATTGGGTTTTAACAAGTTATTCCTTAAGGCCGCGAACAAGTAAGCTTTCACGTGAGCAACTTCTGAAATCCTTTTCCTTGTTTCCCAAACTTTTGCAAACAAATCCTGAATGGTATCAGCTACATGGCCCTGGTTACCGGTCAATTTCAGTCCATAGAAAAACAAATCCTCATAATATTTATTAAGTAACTTGTTTAATGCGGCAGGATCACCAAGTTTTATTGCGCGCCAAAGATACTGTTCATCATCAAGGTGAGGATTGTGGTTTTCCTGTTGTTTACTTCTCATGGGCTTTTACGATTCATTGCATTTTGTAATCCACAATATTTATTGCACATATCGTTTTTATTTTTTTGCTTAATTTTACCGGTCATTAACTCTCAGCAAATTACCAATACTCACTTTTTATAAAAATATTCAGTAAAGATACTGATAATATTCTTTAAGCGTAAAACTTTTTGGGTCGGCTATTCTTGCCATGATACTAATATTTCCATTAATGATACAACCCGGCAACAAAATTTTGTTTATTTTCGTGCAGCACAAAACACGGCCACCATGTACATCGCACCACTTAACTACGAACGATATTTCAAAAAGGTCTTTAATATTAAGAAATTTAGAATATACAAACATTGGCGCACTGATTGTTGATATTCAAATTTAAATTTTGGATTTACCTATAATTTAGATGATAAAAATTATCAATCAGTTCTATTATTAACAATTCCCCTGCTGATAAAGCTAATTTAAAGATTGGAAATCAAATTATTGAATTAGATGGGATTAATTATGTATCAATAATCGAAAATGAATATTGTCAATTAGTTTTAAACCAAATCTAAAAAAAAAGGATGAAATCAATATGATAATCAAAGATGGGGATATTATCAGAAAAATTGAATTGAAAAAAACAGAACTAATAAAATATTAATTATCATAAAAAAACCAGAAATGAAACATTTAAATTCTACTATTATTTTAATGACAGGAATATTATTCTTGGCTCTTACAACAATTCCTGTAACATTGTTTTCACAAACGGTGCAACAAAAAGAAGGAAGGGCTATATGGCTTCATGCCAGCATTTTTGACGATAATGAAAAAGAAGCAACACAATATTTGAAAGAGCTTCTAAATAAGTATGCTGAAATAGGTATAAACAATATTTTTTGTTTTTATACTATGATGGACCAACATCAAAAAAAATGGGATTTTCTTGAAGTTCTTTTAAAAGAAGCTCATCAAAAAAATATTAAAATACATTCAATTTTTTGTCCGGGTCAAAGGGTTAAATTAGAAGGTGAAATAATAGAACATCCCGAATGGCTTATAAGTGGAAAAAAAGGAGAAATCTATCCTAATCTGAATTTAGCAAATCCTGAAGCACGTGAATATTTAAAAAGGCAAATTATTGAAGCATTAAAATATGATATTGACGGTATTCATTTGGATTATATTCGTTTTCAGATAAATCAGGGGTTCAGCTATGATAAAGCAACCTGCGAAGCATTTAAAAAAGAATTTGGAGAATCTCCACTTGACGTTCATCAAGATTGCGGAAGTATGATCTGGTGCGAGTGGATAAAATGGAATGCAAAACAAGTAACAACACTTGTCAGGGAAATAAAAGAAATTATTGATAAATCAGGGAAAGATGTAGTTTTAGGTGTTGATGTTTTCCCTGATGATGAAACAGCGAAAGTTTTAATCGGACAGGATTGGGAACTTTGGGCAAAAGAAGGACTCGTTGATATTATCTGCCCCATGCAATATACTAATGACTTTGATGTTTTCAGAAGATCAGTTAAAAGAGCTGTAAAAGCAACAAATGGAAAATGCTTAATTTATCCGGGTATTGCATGTCATTCATCACATAATAAAAACACACCCGAAGGTGTGGTTCAGGAAGTAATAATTGCAAGAGAAGAAGGCGCTGACGGAGTAACTTTCTTTTCAGGCACTTCTTTGAATGATGAGTTTATGGATAAATTAAAGTCATCGGTTTTTAAATAAAACACTAAATATGAAAACATCTCTAACAAAACTAAAGCTATTTATTTCATTGATTTTATTAGCAGTGATTATTTCATCAGGATGCTCAAATCCAAAAAATCAGGAAAGCACTGATGTTGATAAAATCATTGCTACCGATACTAATGTTTTTGAAGGAAATTTTTGGAAAAACCAGGCATTAACGGATATTCTTCCATACTGGACAAAACATTCCCTTGATACTGTTGACGGTGCTTTTATTACTCATCTTGACAGAAGTTGGAATCAGATTAACGGAACTGAAAAATATCCGAGCATGATATCGCGGCATATCTTCAGCTATTCGGCAGCTTATCTTTTTACAGGTGAAGAAAAATATTTAAAAATTGCTTCCGATGCTGTAGATTTTCTTTTGGAACATGCCTGGGACAAAGAATATGGAGGATGGTACAATTGTATTGACAAACAAGGAAATTTGATAGATTCCACAAAAGGTAGTTTTATACAATTTTATACAAACACCGGATTGACATTGTATTATTTGGTTACTCACGATAAAAATGTGCTTCAACATATTGAAAAATCAAATGAAATTGCCGAAACAAAAAGACGCGACAGTGTTAATGGCGGCTTCTTTAATATTTTAAACAGGGATTTAAGTGTGAAATCGTATGATAGAAGTTTTTCATCGGAAGTTGTTCCTGTTTCGAGCTATATGCTTTATCTGTATCTTGCCACAAGAAATGATAAATACCTTCATCAGGCGGAAAGAATTATGAAGATGGTTTTAGACAAAATGACGTGTCCTGAAACCAACTGGATTTTAGAATCATTTGACAAAGATTGGAATTATAAAGAAAGAACTGAAAATCTTGAAAATGAAATAAATATCGGTCATAACCAGGAAGTTGTATGGATGTTTTACCGGCTTTATCTTTTAACCGGGAAAAAAGAATATTTGGATTCAACGAGAATTATTACAGAAAAAATCTATAAATGGGGATTTGGTGATAACGGAGTTTGGTACACCGGTGTTGGAAGAACAGACCCGTCTTTGCATACCGATTTTTCGTACTGGTGGATACAGGTTTATGGAAATATGTTTGACCTTTTTCAATATAAATTTACCGGTGCTCAAGAATATCTTGACCATTTCAAAAAAGGAGCTGATTTCTGGAACGAATATTTTATTGATAATAAATATGGCGATACTTATATGGGCGTTTTCCTTGACGGGAAAATTAAAGATGATAGAAAAGCAGGCAAGTATAAAACTTCGTATCATACAATGGAATACAGCCTTTTAACTTATCTGTATTTGGATTTATGGGTAAACAAAAAACCTGTTGAAATTTATTATTGCATTAAATCTCCGGAAAAAAATGAAAAATTTTATCCATCTCCATTTGAAGATTTATTGGTAAAAATTGAAGAAGTAACAGTAAACGGAGAGAACTGGACGGATTTTAACAAAGACGAAGCATTCATTAATTTACCTGAGTTGGAGAAAGTTAAGATGAAGGTTGTTTTAAAATAATAGAAGGCGAATAAACGCGGATGACGTTGATTACACTGATTTACACGGATAAATAAAAAAAATGTTACACTCAGAAATCACTGAAAAATGAATGAACAAAAGGAACTAAAAATCTATGAACAAGGCACAGAAGAATATTCCAAAACCGGCATATTCTTCGGGAATTTTGTTATGCTCCTGTGGATTGCAGCAGGAACTTTCGGCTGTTGGTTTTTAAGCCCGATTGCAGCATGGCTCTATCTTACCTTTGCAATTATTATGGTTGGTATTGTGTTGCGAAAAATTTCCTTGCTCAAAATTTGAGGGGTGGGATAGAAGTAATTCATTTAACTTTTTTTATCTTTTGCCTTTTGTCTTTTATCTTCAGGATTATTGTAAATTTGCAGTTCAATAAAATCATATAAAAATGTTAGAAAAATTAGAAGCTATATATAAACGCTGGGAAGAGATAGGTGAACAGATGAATAACCCTGAGTTTGTTGCAGATATGAAAAGGTATATTAAATTAAGTAAAGATTATAAAGAATTGCAAGCTGTTGTTGATTCCTATAAAAAATATAAAAATATTCTTGACAATCTTGAATCAACAAAAGAAATGTTGAAAACTGAAAAGGATGAAGAGTTCAGGGAATTAGCCAAGGAAGAATTAAATGAGATGTTAAAACAAAAGGGAAGTATGGAGGAGGAGATACGCATCATGTTGATTCCAGCAGATCCTCAGGACAAGAAGAATGCAATTGTTGAGATCAGGGCAGGAACAGGTGGTGATGAAGCAAGTATTTTCGCAGGTGACCTTTACAGGATGTATCTGAAATATTTCGAAACCAAAGGCTGGAAACCCGAACTTGTTGACATGACCGAAGGAACTGTAGGTGGCTTTAAGGAAATAATTTTTAATGTTACCGGCGAAAATGTTTACGGACAAATGAAATACGAATCAGGTGTTCACCGTGTACAGCGTGTTCCTAAAACAGAAACACAGGGCAGGGTTCATACATCTGCAGCTTCGGTTGTGATTCTTCCTGAAGCAGATGAATTTGATATTGAATTAAAAGACTCTGATATTAAGAAAGAAACATTTTGCTCGTCCGGCCCTGGTGGGCAGTCGGTTAATACAACATACTCAGCTGTGAGGCTTACACATATACCAACCGGAATTATTGCAACATGCCAGGATCAGAAATCCCAAATAAAAAATCTGGCAAAAGCAATGACAGTGCTTAGAACCAGAATATACGAGCTTGAGTATAAAAAATATCTTGACGATATTACATCAAAAAGAAAAACAATGGTTTCAACAGGCGACCGTTCAGCAAAAATACGTACATACAACTGGCCGCAGGGAAGAGTAACAGACCATCGTATCAGCTTAACAATGTATAATTTACCTAATATTATTAATGGCGATATACAGAATCTTATTGATCAGTTACAATTAGCAGAAAATGCAGAACGATTGAAAGAACAAATAAATTAACTTTCAAAAATTAATAAATTATTCAACAGGATTTTTTTAACTAAGTAAAAATATGACAAAACAAGAACTTTTTGAAATTATTAAAAGAAAAAAATCATTTCTTTGTATAGGACTTGATACAGACATTAGTAAAATTCCACAACATCTTTTAAAAACCGACGATCCTGTTTTTGAATTTAACAAACAAATTATTGATTCAACAATAGATATAACAGTGGCATATAAGCCGAATCTGGCTTTTTATGAAAGCATGGGTTTGCAGGGATGGGCAAGCCTGGAAAAAACCATCAATTATCTGAATAAATTCAAATCTGAAGTTTTTACAATTGCCGATGCAAAAAGAGGTGATATTGGAAATACATCAAAACAATATGCCAAAACTTTTTTTGATATTTTGGATTTTGATGCTGTTACTGTTGCTCCATATATGGGAGAGGATTCTGTTTCCCCTTTTCTTTCGTTTGATGGCAAATGGGTAATTTTGCTGGCACTTACTTCAAACAAAGGAGCATCGGATTTTCAATTTATTAAAAATGAAAAAAACTCAAAAATGCTTTTTGAAGAAGTTTTAATAAAATCGAGAGAATGGGGAACTCCGGAAAATATGATGTATGTTGTTGGTGCTACTCAGGCAGAAATGTTGAATGATATTCGTAAAATCATTCCTGATAGTTTTCTTTTGGTGCCAGGTGTCGGTGCCCAGGGTGGAAGTCTGGAAGAAGTTGCAAAATACGGTTTAAATAATCAATGCGGTCTTATTGTAAACTCTTCCCGAGGAATAATTTATGCTTCCAACCAACAGGACTTTGCAGAAAAAGCAAGAGAGAAAGCACTGGAATTACAACTTCAGATGGAGAAGATACTGGTAGAACAAGATAAAAGATAAAAGTAAAAAGATAAAAGTAAAAAGATAAAAGTAAAAAGATAAAAGTAAAAAGATAAAAGCGACTCGAAGTCCATACGGATTCACTTCGCTTCATTAGCTTGTATGGGTAAAATGATTGTGTTGAGTATAAATAAATTACTCAATAATGTAATTCCATCCATTAACATCTTTAACTTCACCTTCCTGGATAGCTAATAATTTTTTATACAATTTTGTTGACACATGACCTGCTTTACCGTCTTTACAATATTCATAAACTTTATCTTTCTCGCGGTCATAGATTTTTCCAATTGGTGATATTACTGCTGCTGTACCGCAGGCACCAACTTCATCAAAAGTTTCAAGTTCTTCAATAGGGACAGGTCTTTGTTCAACTTTCATTCCCATTTCTTCTGCCAGGGTACGCAAGCTCATATTTGTAATAGAAGCTAATATAGAACTGGAGTCGGGAGTTATATAAGTATTATCTTTTATGCCGAAGAAGTTGGCTGGTCCTGCTTCATCAATGAATTTTTTTTCTTTGGCATCAAGAAATAATACAGAGGCAAAGCCTTCTCTTTTAGCTATGTCGGCAGGAAACAAGCTTGCTGCATAATTACCACCTACTTTTATATGACCTGTTCCTAAAGGTGCTGCCCTGTCAAAATCTCTTACAAGGTTTATTGAAACAGGGTTGAAGCCTTCTTTAAAGTAAGGGCCGACCGGACCAACAAAAACTAAAAATAAGTATTCTTTAGCAGGACTAATTCCTACCTGAGCTCCTGTTCCGATCAAAAGCGGTCTGATGTACAATGCTGCACCAGTACCGTAAGGCGGAACAAATTTTTCATTTAATTTTATAACGGTTTTTATTGCTTCAAGAAATAATTCATCAGGTACTTCTGCCATCATAATTCCTGCTGCTGAGCGCCTGAATCTTTTAGCATTCTCTTTCCATCTGAAAATTCTTATTTTTCCGTCTTTTCCCCTAAAGGCTTTCATGCCTTCAA
>CAZREZ010000112.1:0-8599 GCA_964599115.1 uncultured Bacteroidales bacterium | reverse complement strand
TTCTTATTTTTTACTTTTCAGTTGTGGAGAGCTGGACTTTTTACCCATACCTGGTCCATGTTTTCACTTTTGAAAAAAAAACTAATGATAGAATACAGTCATTTAACCTGCCCAATGTTAAGATTCATTTGATGAATATGAATCTTGAGTCTAACTGGTCAAACTTTACTGCCATAAAAATTAAAATGGTAGAATGGTCAGGTTTGGAAAGATGTATCATATCGGATGTAGATAATATATTTCTTGCTGAAACTCCCGAACTCAACTTTTTACTGGATAAAAATGATTTTGTTTTTATTGGTGCTCCCCATTCTGAGTGGATCCTGCAAACCAGTTTGTGGTCATTCCGAAGAAACCGCCATACTTTAAAATTTGCAAGGAAATGGTTCAAGGAATCCTTGGGAAGACCACATTCAGATGCATCAGGTTTACCCTTCGCAATATATAAAAGCCGGCGTTCCGGTTTAAAAGTAAAAGCCCTTGTAATTGCTAAAGATCAAAAACATCACCATAAATGTCCTTATGATGTGCAGGCTAACATAAGACCATTTATTCTTTCGCATGATGAACTGGGATTCAGTGAAGCAGAAATGGGAAGGGCCAAAGTATATCATTTTGGCGGGTTGAGACCGGTTAATAATGAAACGATAGATGAACGTATGAGCAGGTTAAATACACAATTTCCGCAAAGTAAACCAATTTTTGGCTTGTATAGAAAACTGGCTAGTATGGCTTTTCATGTGCTGGAGAATAAGTGCTAAACTCGGTTTAGATACAGGATTTGATCCACTAACTATTAATAATCATTATTTTAAAAATTGCAAAGTAGGCCTTGAAAAAGATATTATGTATCCCAATTTTAAGGTATAGGTTCTTTCCCGATCCCGGTAAATACGTGTACTTTCTCAAGATTTTTTTATATTTTTGATGCGACAAAAGTTAAATAAAAATGGTATTTCCAATAAAATTCTCCAAAATAGTCATCCTCAATTATAACGGCACACATGATCTGCAAGAATGCATTAAGAGTTTACCAAATTCTTTTGCTCCCCATGAAATTGTGATTATTGATAATGGCTCTTCTGATTCAGAAATTAAGAAAATTAAAGAGCTGATAAAAGGTTGTGACAACATAACTTTGTTTAAGAATAATAAAAATTTAGGCTTTACCGGAGGATATAATGCTTATTTTAAATCCTTGCCATTTGAAGATAATGAATACATTTTTTTATTAAATAATGACACTGCATTAGATGTTAATTTCTTTAATTCTGTTGAATCCTGTTTGTCAAGTATAAAAGAGCCTTTGGTGGTTAGCTGTAAGATGGTCAATTACTGGGATAAAAAACTTATGGATAATGCAGGACATAAAATGCTGTCATCCGGAGAAATCATATCCATTGGCAATGGAGAACCTGTTGAATCTTATAAAATACCATTTGAAAATATCGGAGCCTGTGCCGGGGCAGCACTTTACTCTACTAAAATGTTAAAAGATATTGGCTTATTTGACGAGTATTTTGATACAGGGTATGAAGATACTGAATTAGGATTGAGAGCCTTTATTGCAGGGTATAAATGTGTTTTTAATCCAGATTTGATTGTGTTTCATAAGATGGGGCAATCGATAAAAGATATCTATAATTATAAGTATACCTTAAAAATACAAACCAATATTTTTTATACCTGTTTAAAACTCGTTCACTGGCAGGTTTTAGCTATAAACATTATACCCTTTATACTTAGATTTATTATTATCACTATTATTGACCTGATTTTCTGGCGTCCGAGATACTTAAAAGTGCAGTATCATGCTTTATTTAATATTCTGTTTAAGGATTTTAAAAAAGTACTAAATGCTCGTAAAGAGTCCAAAAGATTCAGGCGTATTCCCTGGTTGAAATTATTGAGAAAACAGGAATTCTTCCTGAAACGCGATATCCAAAACTTTTATAAATTTATCATCAAAGGAGAAAAATCTTATTTTGAAAAATATTAATGTCTTATGAAATATACTATAACTCGAAAACAATTAGAGAAGTGAAAAAAATATACAAGGAAGATTTCAGAAAACTTTGCTATTGATTACTTTAGTGGTTACAAACATTGCTTAATAATCGGATTATATTTATAAAGCTATCCGGTATCTTTGCGAATATCATTTTTTTTTCCTTTAATTGTCTTAATATCCTTACTATTATAGTTACTCCCGTATTGAACCAACTTTATGAATTTATCTTCATCATCCTTAAAATAATCAATCCAGGATGATCTGGCTGATTCTGCAAATGATTGATAGTCTATTTCTTTTTTATAAGGATTTGATTTAATGTTTTGACCTGGGACGGTATTCAAGGAAAACAATCTTTTTTGTTGAAAAGTTTGCTGTCCGTAATGTACTATTGATAAAAAATCACAAACACCAATATTCCAGTTGTATTTTTTGCATACCTCATAACAAACCAATTCCTGGCCCCATCCATAAATAAGTGTTTCATCAAATTGCTTGATCGATTCAATGATCTTACGATGAAAAAGAGGGGCTTGGTTGTCAATCCACTTAACGACCCTTGTAGATTTACAGCCCCAATTTTGCATTTGTTTCCAGGGATTTGGTTTACCTGAAATACAAGGGGATACAATAGCAAGATTATTGTTAAATAATTCCTTCCTGAGTGTTTTTACAAATATTTCACTGTTAAGTTCTATATCATTATTTAGAAATAAAAGTGAATCGTAAACTGGTCTTTCCAATAAATACTTATAAGCAACATTTAAAGCACCACCCCAAAAATAATTTTTTTTTAAATGTATAGTAGTATATTTTGATTTTAAATCTTTATTTGACCCATTATCCATTACGACCAAATCATACTCATCTCCTTGATATTTATCAAGACTTTCAAATAAATTGTCAGTTAATTCAGGAAGATTATGATTTAATATAATGACTATGGTTTTTTTCATAATAAATAATTATTAAACATTAATTAATCATGTGGTGCAAATTTAGAGTTTTTTTATTAATAGTTCTTATTTAATATCCTAATCAAAAGTGGAATAAAATTAACAAAACTAAAAATCCCAAATCATTAGTAAATTCTATAATCGATCTCAAATAATGAAATTTATCATTCTGGCACGTTACCGCTCTGGTTCTAATCTTCTTGCATATGGTATTAAACAGCATCCAAGGGTTGAAGTAAAACATGAGATTCTTAACCTGGTATGTATTGCACCAGATCCAAGAAGATATCTGGATCCTGATTTTATCAAAAAAACATATAGTATTGAAAAACAGGATGGTTTACGAGTTATTGGCTTCAAACTAATGTATGGGCAGGCAACAAGTGTGGAACTGGAGGAGGATTATTTTGGTCCTTTGGCTGACAATGAGAATATTAGAAATATTAATAAATGGTTAATTGATAATAATCTCTCCAAACATGCATTTGAACATCTTTGGCAACAGATTAATAATGACAACGAAATAAGAATAATCCATCTTGTAAGAAGAAATAAGCTTCACGCTTATGTTTCTCTTCAGCTTGCAATAAAAGAAGGAAACTGGGTAAATAAAAAATATTATTCAATTAAAGATGGACTTATAATCAATATAAATGACCTTGAATCGTGGTTTAAAAAAGGTGAGGAATTTTATCAGTTTTACAAGAATTTTTTTAAGCACCATAACCTCTTAGAGATACATTACGATGATTTATCACAAAATTACTCACAAACACTTAAGCGGGTGTTTTTATTTCTAAGGCTTCAATCAAAAGGTTGGTATACACCTGCAATTACCAAACAAAATACCTATAAAATACCTGAGATTATCCAGAACTTTGAAGAAATTCGTGAATATTTTAAAAATACAAGGTGGAGTAGTTATTTTAATGAATAAAATATTTTTTCTATTTCGTAGAAGAAATACTTTGAACTGAAAAAATACAATTTATGATTGCTTTGGAAGAAAGTTTTTTGAATCAAAAAATTAATGAACAACCCTTAATCGTTGGATTCTCAATGGTCAGGAACGAAGAGGATGTTATAGAACAATTTGTAAGACAAAATTTGTATTATATTAATCTGTTGTGTGTTTTGGACAATAGCTCGGTTGATAATACCCGTAACATACTCAAAGCACTTCAGCATGAAGGCCTTCCGCTGATCATCATTGATGACCCGAATCCTGCTTATGTACAGGCAGAAAAAATAACCAGGATATTAAAGCATATTGAGATTACATTATTTCCTGATTTCATAGTGCCTCTAGATGCTGATGAATTTATCAAATGCAAATCAAGAAAGATTTTTCTTGAGGAACTCTATAGTATTCCTTCTTTCGGTAAAGGATTTATTAATTGGCAAACATATATTGTTCCTTTAAATAATAATGATTCACCTCCTTCGGATGTTATTAAATTAATGACCAGACGAAGGAGAGTTGAACGGCCAGAATATAAAAAAGTTATACTTAGATTAGATGGGGAGTTACTTTTTGATGTTCATTTTAAGCAGGGAAATCATGATATTGATGGTATAAATTATTGTGCAGAATTAGATAATATTAAACTTGCCCATTTTCCAGTACGATCCAAAAAACAATTGATTGAAAAAAGTATAACAGGCTGGATGGCTTATTTGTTAAAATCTCCAAATGCACGATATGAAGGGCAAGGTGTTCAATGGTTAGAGATTTTTGACAAGGTAAAAAATGATATTGAATTTGATTATGAGTCGCTGTTAAAGTTTTCAGTGAATTATGTGCAGTATGAGAATGAAAATTGGTTAGAAAATATGATTGAAGATCCAATGCGTTTTCATTATGATAAGCTGTTATATTCAAATATGCGAATCTCCAATTCAATAAGCAAGATTGCCAGGATCATAGAAAATAATCTTGCTGTTATAAAAGATGAATTCATAGATTATTTTAAGGATCACTTCAGTAAGAAAAAGGCTGAATTGCAGAAACATTCTATAGCCGAAAATATTAATTCCACGGAAATTTTCGAAAATAATTGGCATTATGATAATTTTTACTTTGATATTCCACCCATTAAAGATTTATGTGAAAAATATCATCCCAAATCAGTCCTCGACATTGGGTGTGGCTTAGGCCAGTATTTACTTTATTTTAACTATAAAGGGGCAAATCGTATTACAGGAATAGACGGGATTTCAACTGATGATACACTATTAAGATCAGATCAGTATATACAACTTGATTTGAATAATGGATTTGATCTTCAGAAAAAATATGATTTAGTAATTTGCCTTGAAACGCTTGAACATGTTGAAGAGAATACATCGTTAAAATTGATGAAATCTATATCAGAACATGCTGCTGAGATGATACTATTTTCTGCAGCAGAACCTGATCAACCAGGTGTTGGACATATCAATTGTAAACCTGTTGATTATTGGATTGCCAAATGGAATGATCTCGGCTGGGTACCAATGTCGTATGATACGTTAGCATTTCGCATGATTTCGACCTTTTCATGGTTCAAGAGAAATACACTTATTTTGAGAAAAAAGTATCCGGATGTTCATTTATCAACAGAATTGTTAAGCAAAATTGGACGTAAAAAATACACCTGGTGGAATCAAAGGGGACAAATTGTGCAATATCCCTTGACTGAAGATTTGAATAATGATATAGATAGTACAAATGAATATGATGCAAAAAAACAAGAGGAGATTTTCACAAAATGTGAATCCTCAATCAGGATTCCTCTTGAGGAGCTTGAGAATTTCAGGAATATTGAGAAAGCAAAGTTGAAAGAAAACAATCTTTATTTTACTGCTATTACCAATGATCCTATTATTCACCTTCCAAAGATAGATATTACAGGAAGTAATAAAGTTATCATTAGAATAAAACTAACGTCTCCAACCATAACTGATATGCACTTATATTACAAAACAATTACAGAAAATAAGTATTGTGAACAGAATTCTATTCACTATACCATCCAAAAGGAGTTGAATAATGTTTTAATAAATCTTCCTGAAATTGAGATAATTGGGCAATTGCGCTTGGATCCCGGTTGTCATACTGGTGAATATATTCTTCACGATATTGAAATCTTCTTTGTTCAATAATCTATTAAATTTCATTAACAAAACAAATAACTTCAGATAACATATATACCACTTAAGTAGTCACTTAGCAATGAAATCAGAAGGTGATTAATTGTCCGGAATTTTTCTTTCCAAATCCTCTATCTCCTTTTTCAGTTCAATGTCATACAATATAACTTCCTCTATTTTCTGCAATAGCGCAACATTCATCTCTTCATCGGACTTCCTGATGTTCGCCACATTAAAAAAATGGGGGGCATTGGCATGCTGCACTCCCAATTCACAGGATGGAAAGATGGATTTAGAGCTAATTGTTGTATATAAACTATGACCTGTTTGAAAAATAAAAGATGAAAAAAATCTTAACAAAAAATAATTGGGTGGTTGTTCTAATAGCCCTGTTCGGTGTCATCATTGCGTTCATACAATATGTTAGCAATAAAAGTTTATGGTTAGATGAGGCAATGCTTGCTCTAAACATTATTAACAGAGATTATAGCGAGTTACTTCTTCCTCTCGATTCTATTCAAGTCGCCCCCATACTTTTCTTGCTAATAGGCTGATTTTATATCAGATTCCACTTTATATTATTACTATCTCACTCGGATTGTTTTATCTTTATGATTTTATTAAAACAAAATAATAAAGACTAATAACAGGCTGGAAATTTCGATGGCATGAATACAAAGGTTGTATATACAATTATACTTGGAAGTTATGATGATCTGAAAGAACCTGAGATAATCAATAGCGAGTTTGACTATATATGTTTCACTAATAAAGATGATCTTACTTCCAATGTCTGGACGATCAGGAAAACATTCTGTGAAAGGCACAAAAGTCTTAAAAGATGTGCCGCTGAACTCATCGTTTATCCGTTCAGGTTACTTAAAGGATATGAAATAAGTGTACTGGTCGGAGGGCAGGTGTCTATTCTTTGTGACATTGGGGATTTTGTTAAAAATAACCTACCACCAGACAAGGCATTATCAATTATGAGGCATCCTCATCGCAATTGTACTTATGAAGAAGCCCGGGTTGTTCTCGAATATCGCAAAGATTATCCTGATATTGTATATAAACAAATGAAGAGATACCGTAAAAATGGCCTTCCTGAGCATGCAGGAATGGTTGCAACAGGTGTGCTGATTAGAAGACATTCAGATATAAAAATGAAAAAGCATTGTCGGTTATGGCTGAGGGAAGTAAAAAAATCCAGTCAGAGAGATCAATTGAGTTTTAATTACGTATTGTGGAAATATAAACTGATTGATCCTTTCTATTATTCACTGGCAGAACTAAGAGCCTGTTTTAATATACATCCACATTACAACCGACAGGTATTTTAATGTAAAATAATAATACTATCTAACCTGAATAATTCATAAAAAAGAGAGAAAGTTTGTTGGCCGTAAGCAATAATTAATTATCTTACAGCCAGTTAACAGCAATAAAAACAAACTTTCTTATGAACAAAATTATAAATAAAATTTCAGAAAAACAAACGGCAGAAAATTCTCAAGGCAAATTATTTCATCTTTCTGCTATTCAGAACAAAAATATTGAACTTTCCTTTACAGGTAAGGATATTTCAAGCAATGGTGGATTGTTACAGAAAATAAGTATTGTGAACAGAATTCTATTCACTATATCATCCAAAATGAGTTGAATAATGTTTTAATAAATCTTCCTGAAATTGAGATAATTGGGCAATTGCGCTTGGATCCCGGTTGTCATACTGGTGAATATATTCTTCACGATATTGAAATCTTCTTTGTTCAATAATCTATTAAATTTCATTAACAAAACAAATAACTTCAGATAACATATATATCACTTAGGTGGTCACTTTGCAATGAAATCAGAAGGTGATTAATTGTCCGGAATTTTTCTTTTCAAATCCTCTATCTCCTTTTTCAGTTCAAATACATAAAGTGTAAGCTCTTCTATCTTTTGCATAAAAGCAGCATTCATCTCTCCAAGCTTCAGGGTACCATCTTTTATTTCTTCTGCAGTAGGAACATCAGGCAAGTGGCCATTTGTATTGATAAACTCTTCTAATTCTGATAAAGAACGAAGTTCATAATTCTTTTCAAATACAAAGTCAGGCCAGCTTGTAGAAAGCTGAATTTCAATTTCTCCCGCAATTACTTTACCATCTATAGCAAGTTTATAACCACTGGGCATGCTTGTGGTACCAATTCCTACACCACCGGAAGGGAAATATATATTACCGGTAGAACCCGATTCCAAAATAAGCTTTTGAATGGAGTTTGTTAAATCTGCAAAAGCAAAACCATTCCCCTGTACGCATGCCCCAACTTCTAAGTTCCACATAATCGGGCTTCCTGCTGTTCGCCTCATAAGTAATCGGGGTGCATTGGAATGTTGTATTCCTACTTCACCTTCCACATGAAGTTTCTTCAAAGGATTACTTGTTCCAATTCCAACATTACCGGAAGGGAAATATATATTACCGGTAGAACCCGATTCCAAAATAAGCTTTTGA
>CAZREZ010000111.1:0-8604 GCA_964599115.1 uncultured Bacteroidales bacterium | reverse complement strand
TTTGTAATATTAGAAAAAAACGCTTACTTAAAATGAATAAAATTGTAATAAATATCTTTTTTGGGATTCTCTTGATGTTTGTGGTAAATTTTCATCAATCAATATTTTCTCAATCATTTCAAATCAATACATCAGAAGGATTAGGAACAGAACTGTTTATCGGTAAAAACAATCAAAAATATCAATTATATAATATTAAACCGGTTTTCTCCTTTGAAGTAAATGATTCGCTTTACAACTCAACTAAAGCTTTTATTATTACTGATAAAAGCGGTTATGAATATGATTTTAAAAATGGAATAACAGGAAGATTTTCTGTTGATTTTGAATTTTCAGAAGCATGGAAAGCTGATCTTTTGATTAAAAACAATACTGAAGATACTTTGGATATTTCAAATGTTGTGCCATTTGGTCAGTTGGTTGAGCATATTTATATTACTGCTTCGGGCCCGTGGGCATTGGCAAGAACAAAAATATTCAGACCGGACTTTGGTCCTGTCGGAGTTATTCTGCCTGACAATGCATGGGAAATGGGTTATTGTGCTTTCAACCTTAATGAAGATAAATCCGTTTGTGCAATAGCCCGCAGAGGCAAAGCTGAAAATGCCACCAAAAGACGATATAAAACTGTTTTATATCCGGGAGGTAACGTTAATTATACAATTTATGCAGACCAGTACTCAGGTGAATGGCAGAACGGATTAAAATTAATGTTCGGTGAGAGATACCTTTTTGACCTGGAAAAATTTGATAATTCGCTTTTTGAAAGAGAAGACCTTAGCTGGATCCGTAGTAAATACTTAATGACTCTTCAGTTTGCCTGGGATCAGAATTATTATGACTGGGAAAAAGCAAAATATAATTTTAAGGAATTTTTAGAAGAAGGAAAAAAATATTTCGGCGGATATGATATTTTTGGGATTTGGCCTACATGGCCTGCTCTGGGTGTTGACCAAAGAAATCAATGGGACTTATATGGAGATTTACCAGGTGGTCTTAATAAAATGAAAGAGCTTTCGGAAAATGCCAAGAAAAACGGAACGGCATTTTTTATTGAATACAATCCCTGGGATAAAAGTACTCGTAAAGAAGACCCTTATAAAGGTATGGCGCGTTTAATAGAAGCAGTAAACGCCGATGGTGTTGTACTTGATTGCCATGGAAGTTCAAGTAGAAAATTACAAAAAGCAGCAGATAGTATAAAATCCGGAGTTATAATGTACAGCGAAGGCATGGCAGTTGTAAAAGATATGCCCGGAATAATTTCAGGCAGGGTTCATGATGCTATCTTTATGCCTCCGCCATTAAATTTAAACAAACTTATCAAACCAGATTTTGCAATATTCAGGGTTTGTCAATTGAGTCAGGGAAGGATACACAGGGAAATTGCAGTTTCATTTTTTAACGGAATTGGAATTGAACTTAATACCTTTGCACCGGGAAGACCCGATTGGATGGATGAGGAATATAAATATCTTGGAAAAACTACAAAATTACTAAGAGAGAATACACTGGCATTTAATAGCTTAATCTGGACTCCTTTAATCAAAACTTTAAGAGATAGCATTTGGGTTAACAAATGGCCTGGGAAAAATAAAACCATCTATACAATTTACAGTTTAATTCCTGAAGGATTTGATAGCCCTTTATTTGAAGAAGATATTTCTTCAGAATATCATTTTGTAAGTATTTGGAACCATGAAGAGCTTTTATTAGACACAATTTACAACAAAACTTATGTTCCGGTTAAAACAAATGCTTTTGACAAATCATGGCTTGGCACACGAAGGGAAGGAAATATTGATTGTATTGCTAAGTTTGGAAATTTATTAAAAGTAGATTTAAATTTCGATACATTGATTTTTCAATCCTATAGCGGTACAAAAATCAGTGTTTATGCAGGTAATCCATCATATCAAACAAATTATAAGGATTTTACAACAGAAAAACAAAAGATAAAACTGTATGATATTTTCGGAAGATATGAAGGAAAATTTGTTGTGCAGCTTTTTGACAAAAACGAACTGATTGACGAAAGAATTTTTTATATAAAACCAGGAACTCCACGTTTGATAAGCAAAGTAATCAAAACAAAAATTTCAGTAAAATCTCCGAAAGACATGCTTGTAATTCCTGCCGGTGAATTTATTTTTGAAATTGAAAAGAATTGGTCATTCATTCCTTACCCCGATCATTCCGAACCTCAAAAAATTAAAATGAATTCATTTTTTATGGATAAATATCCGGTAAATAACAAGCAATTTTATAAGTTCATTAAATCAACCAAATATATTCCCGAAGACACAACAAATTTCTTAAAACACTGGAAAGACGGGAAATATCCGAAGAATGAAGAAAATTATCCTGTTGTTTATGTCAGTTATAAAGATGCACAAGCTTATGCTGAATGGGCTGGTAAACGCCTTCCGACAGAAATTGAGTGGCAGTATGCTGCACAAGGCTTTGACGGAAGAAAATGGCCATGGGGCAATAATTTTGATTCTACAAAATGTAATTATGCACTTGGTTATCCGACACCAGTAAATGCTTTTAAATCAGGAAAAAGCCCGTTTGGGATCATGGATATGGTAGGTAATGTATGGCAGTTAACCAATGATGTTTATGATGACGGAAGTTATTATTTTGTCATAATGCGGGGAGGCAGCTATTATAAGCCCACATCAAGCTGGTGGTATGTTCAGGGCGGTCCTCAGCAGTTAAATAAAAGCCAGATGCTTTTACTTGTTTCACCGGGTTTTATCAGAAATGCAACTGTAGGTTTCAGGTGTGTGAAGGATAGTTTCTAAGAAAGGGAGAAAAGGTTAAGGGGAGAAAATGAGAAAAGGTATTTTTTAAGCAGTTAGTAAATGACTGAAGGTTCAATTTTATTTTCTGCTTACAGCAATTCTACATTCTACATTCAAAATTCATGAAATAAAGCGAAGTTATTTTTTTTTATAATGTAGAATATTGAATAATGAATATTGAATTATACAAAAAGTTAAAATGCTTTTACAAAAAATATTGCAAAGGCTTGAGAAGTATTAGTATTTTGAGTAAACAGAAATACTTTTAAAACTTATATTGAAAAAAAATTGTGGAAAAAGTTGTGATATTAATTGTTTTATTTATTTTCGATAGTTGTATAATTGTATTTTGGTTAAATATTTCAATCCCTGGCTAAAACATGTCATTGCATTCCAGATCGCGATTGATTATCATTATGGCAATGTACCCTATTTCCATCTGTCTTTAATGGGTGGAAGTGACAGAATGCGTGGTTATTATAAAGGTGCTGTTCGCGATAAACTATTAATCAACAGCCAGATTGCTTACCGAATGCCAGTTTGGAAAATATTCGGCCTTGCCGTTTTTTTCGGTGCAGGAAGAGTTTATCCAGGTTATGAATACCTTACTTTCAAAGACCTGTATTATTCTGGAGGTGTGGGTTTAAGAATTAGGGTTGATAGTGAGAATAATACAAACCTGAGACTGGATTTTGCATACGGAAAAGATGGTGTTTGTTCAGTTATTTTTGGCTTTGCTGAAGCCTTTTAGTTCGCATACATCAGTTGTGTCTTTTTAATATCTTCATTATCAGGGAACTTAACGGTCATTGTTTTAATTAATTTACCGGCTTTTTCTATATAATTATTTTTAATATAAAAGTTAAGAAGGATAGAGTAATTAGTAATGTTCAAATTATCTTTCTCAATAGCTTTTTTTAAGTATTTTTCAGCATTATCTTTATCTCCAAAAAAATCGTAAAGCATTGCAATATTATAATCTACCCTTGAATTGTCAGGCATTTGTTTGCTTGCTCTAATCAAATATTCAAGTGATTTTTTATACTTTTTGTTCTCCGATAATATTAAGCCGTAATTATATAATGAACCAGCATCGCCTGGATTTTCTAAGATACATTTTTCCAATATTTTCTCAGCTTTTAATGGTTGTCCCATGGTACTATACAAATGAGCAAGATTGATTTTAGCAACATTCAATTCATTGTCTTGCTTTATGGCTTTTAAATAATATTTTTCAGCTTTTTCATAGTCTTTTTGCTTATAATAAAAGTTGCCAAGATTATATTTTTCGGTAGGAAAATCAGAGTTATATTGCAGCATGGCAACATATTCATCAAGCGCTTTTTGATAGGCAGCTTTGTACCTCTGAGGAATTTGTTCAAAACTCAAATTAGAGAGTTTGTAAGCAGTTTCAATTCTCACTGCCTTCGTCTCATCGTAAAGCAGCAATAGTAATTTATCAATAACTTTTTGCGAATTAATGTCTGATCTTTTAATTGCAGAAATTCTGATTGAAGGTTCTATGTTTTGTAAAGATTGTTTTATTACTTCATCGTTATTCGATTCAAACCCTGTGCTTAAATAATTAATTGCTGCACTTCTGATACTTGTAGAATATAACTCGTCTTTAATTATTCTTTTTAATCTGTAATCTGCATTTTTGTCTCCATTATTAGCTGCTGAGAATGCTTCTCCAAATTGATATGGACGACTTGTTCCAAACCATTTTTCAATGTATGATTGTGCCCACTGATTGCTTGAATCTTTGTGGCATTGAATACAAGCATTGGGAGTTCCGTTTTTGGCTGACAAGTCAGGCCGGGGTATTCTAAAACTGTGGTCTCTACGATAATCAACTCCCATATAATTTTGTCCGTGCATGTGGCAATTGATACATAGTGTTCCCGAACCAACTTCAAATTTAATACCTGCATCAGAAATTACAGCTTCACCGCTTTCACCAAAACCTTTATGAAATGTATGTGATTTTGTATCGTAATCATCTGCCTTATGGCATTGTAAACAAAGCGCATTATCCTCAAAAAGAAGTTTTCCGGAATGTACGTTATGACAATCGTTACATTTAACATCGTTCATAAACATTCTACTATGCGTAAACGAACCATAAACATAATCTTCGTTTTTTATTTGACCATCAATATAATAATTAGGTTCAACAGGTAATAAAGGAATCATATGGTTATAAATATTTTTGGTATATGGATTAAAGTCGCTCAAAGTGTTTCGTCGGGAATGGCAACGAGCACAATTATCAACATATTGCTTATTGTCTATTCCGCTTGTTTGAATAACCAAACCTGTATTCTTAATGTCTTTACGAGCATATTCAGGTAAATTTGCCCAAGCCAAATGCTCTGATGCAGGTCCGTGACAAGCCTCGCAACTAACATTAATTTCAAACCAGGTAGTATGGTATGTATCAGTGTGAGGATCATATCCTTTTTTCAAATTTGTTGAATGACAATCGGCACACATTGAATTCCAGTTCTGAGCCTGATTAGTCCAGTGTAGCCAGTTGGTGTGGTCAACATCTTCGTCCCGATAAACAGCATCCGGCATATAATACCAATTCTTTTCAATAGTGTTCCATGTTAAAGCTAAGGTTTGTAGTCGTCCGCCTTCAAATTCTACTAAATATTGTTGTAGCGGTGAATATCCAAAGACATATTTCACCTCGTATTCATGCATTTTACCGTCTTCGCCATCAGTATAAACGAAAAATTTATTGTCTTTTTTGTAGAATTTATGTGTTTGATTATTTCTTATTAAAGTTGCATTGTTAAAATCACCTAATATAGTGCTGTCGGTTGCATAATCCATAGCTAAATCATGATCAGAACCTTTACAATCGTTATACTCGGCCTCATGGCATTCTATACAAGTATTTCGTCCAACATATTCGGGAGTTTTTTCCGTAATATTGGTTTTGTCCGTAAAATATGCTTGTTTTATAATATAAGCCGGCAATAATAGCAATATTATAACGGTAATAATGACTCTTACAGTATTGTTTTTTTTTTGATCTATCATTTAAACATAGGTTAACTGAGATTTATCGAATCCCTTTCTCCTGATAGGATTATTAATATCAACTAATATCTCACCGTTTTCGAAAGTAATCGAAAAAATATCTAATGCTCTTGTAGCCGGTGGCGATAAGACTTCGCCATGTTTATCAAACTCAGATGCGTGGCAAGGGCAAAAAAACCCTTTGTCGTTAGCTTGGACTATGCATCCTAAATGAGTACATTTTATTGATAATGCCAGCATCCCTCCATCATTTAATACCGACAAGTAGAATTTACCTGAATTAAATGGATACATTTTATTTTTTTCAAAAGCATTTATTTTTCCTGCTGAAAATAAATCTTTATTCTGCTTTTTTGAAGTTTTGTTTTTAAATACATCAAAAATTAAGTAACCAATTTCTAAGCTTATAACAGTTAGAATAGCTTTTTTTATGAAATTTCGTCTGTTTATCTTGTCTCCCATTACTTTAAAAAATCGTATAGTGGGTATAAAGGTATAAAGGTATAAAGGTATAAGGGTATAAGGGTATATAGGGTCCCTTATTTCCCATATTTCCTATATTTCCCCTATTCCCCAGTTAAGATATTTTCATCGTTAATTTAATACTAATTAGTTACAAAAAATCAAATTCATAGACTCTCCTGTAAACCAAACACCAAAAATACTCATTATTATATAAGAAGTTAAAATAATAGTCATTATCGCGATGATAATCTCAACTTTATCAGCTTTTAGAATAGCTTTTAAATAAAACAAGAAGCCCAATGCAGGCACTAAATAAAATGATAAAGGTATAATACCGCTATTTTTAAATAAATGAATATCTAGTTGGCTAAATTTAAACCAATATTCGAAAATGATGATTAGTGTTGATGTTAAGAGTGTTGAAAAGATAATTGATAAAATAATAATTTTACCCCCTTTTTGACTGTAAAACCAGGAACCTATTTTTTCTTTATCAATTTTAATATAGGTAGTGTAAAACAAAAAAGTTATTAAACTTATGGGTATCACAAAAATTACAAAAATTGGATGTAAATGAATCAATAATTCCTGAACACCCATAAAATACCATGGAGCTTTACTCGGATTAGGACTTACCAAAGGGTTTGCTTTATCGAGCATCGGAGCATCAAAAAATATTGCAAATAGAATAATCAAAGTAATTAAAAACAAGGCAACGATAATTTCTTTTAATATCAAACCGGGATAAACCTTAACCATTTTTTGTTCATTTTTATTGGCAACAGTTACTCCTTTGGTTTTACGAACCAACCAAAAATGTAAGATCATAAAAATTACAAATAACATAGGTAATAAAGCAGTATGAAAATTATAAAAATTTAGTAGAGTGTTCTCATTAACTATTTTTCCTCCTCTGATAATGTCAGCTAAATAACTGCCTATTAGCGGAAAGTATTCTAAAATATTGGTCATTATGGTTACAGCCCAATAAGATAATTGATCCCATGGCAATAAATATCCTGTAAAATTAAATGATAATACGAGAACGAATAGAATTAAACCATAGTGCCAATTCTTTTTTCTTTCATAAAAAATAGATTGTGAATAGAACACCCTTAATAAATGCAAAAATGCAGTTATTACCATGAACATTGCACTCCAATGATGAATATTTCTTAAAAGAGAACCAAAAAGCGTATTATTTTGTAACGATGTGATTGAATCGTAGGCATTTTCAGGTATTGGCACATAGCTAAAACGCAAAAGTAATCCCGTAAAAGCTAAAATTATAAACAGCAATACATTAATACCGCCAAGACCAAATGTACGAGTGTATTTTAAGGCTTGTTCATTTACCGTTTTAGGGTGCAAATGCAACAAGAAATTGGTTAAGATAGAATGCTTGCTTTTTATAATACTCATATAATAATTTAGCGTACAAATCTATAAAAAATTTAGACTATCTCATAACACTAATACATTATACCCTTCTATGAAAAATCATGGATTACTTTTCTATTTGAAAAGGGTAAATTACTTTCCAGTCATTTTTCATATCCACAACTGTCCATCCTTTTTCTTTAGCTTCATCAAGTCCTTTATCCAAACGTCCAATATGAGAATTTCTATCATAAGCCCACTCACGAATGGAGTCGGTATGGTGAACGTATAGCATAAATCTTTTTCCTTCTCTTGAAGCAGTCCATTGCAGCATTTGCAGTTTGCCGGTCTTAAATACAATTACGCTCCAATATCCTTTCCCTTTAATCCTAACAACTTTATCCTTCACTTCCAGGTAATCAAAATATATTTTATGAATCGTTTATGCATCCAGGATTTCGAGATTTTGAGGAATGGAATAGTTTAACTTTTTCATTGTAAAATCCCATTCTTTAAGCGCCATTTGCAGTTGTTCCCTGGTAATGGCATGCTTGTTTTTTTTATAGCTTTCCATACGTTTAATGTAATTACTGATTAGTTGTTTGGCATTTTAAAACCGTTAGTTTAAATTTTTAAAGAATACTCAAACCTGATAATTTAATTTTACGTTTCAAATGTAGAATAAATAAATATATAAAACAAATGGAATCAGAATAAAATGGATTATAGAAGGAGTTAGTCATCTCACACCAGTTTATACTTCTTACGATATGATTTTGCTTTTGAAAGCTTAAATATTACTTTAGTTTTTAAAATTATTAAACAAGCTGCTCTGAAAATTAACGATTCACAATAATTTTACTTTGATATTTTTTAAAACCATCTGAGATACTATAGAAAT
>CAZREZ010000110.1:0-8677 GCA_964599115.1 uncultured Bacteroidales bacterium | reverse complement strand
ACTATTGTTAATTCATTTGGCAGAAAGTGAGCAAATTTTTTAACTGGAACCTTTTCTCCTTGATTATTTTGATGCTCAATATATGGAATAGTTAGAATCGGACCTACTATTGTTTGATCATTAGCCCATTTCGAACTTATCTCAAATATAACTGAATTTCTGGTTTCTTCTCTTTCTCGGATTATAGATTTTATCATGGAGGCAGGAATCAAAAGAATCAGAACTAAAATGGCAACAATAACAAATTTTAGTGTTATAGATTCCCTAATCCAGTTTCTAAGATTATCTGGCTTGTACATGATGATTTGAAAGTTTAAATATTAACTTCAATTTTGTTGAAATATTATACAAATTGATTTATTTGTTATTTTGAATTCTTAAACCCAATATATTATCATTTCAACATTACTATTTTATTCTATTATACACCCTAAACAACAAATTTTCTCGTTATATTTGCAACTTCTATTTTTATACCCTGATAAGTGAAAAAAATATATCTTCTTGTTTTAAAGTCTTATATAGGTCCTTTAATAATGACTTTCTTTATTGCATTGTTCATTCTTGACATGCAGTTTTTATGGAAGTATGTTGATGACCTTGTAGGAAAAGGACTTGAATGGTATTTAATCGGCAAATTACTGTTTTATGCCTCTTCAACATTTGTACCTCTCGGGCTGCCCCTTGCAATTTTGCTTTCTTCTCTAATGACTTTCGGAAATTTGGGCGAACATTATGAATTAGTAGCCATGAAAGCTGCCGGTATCTCAGTATGGAAAATTATGAAACCCCTCATAATTTTATCAATTCTTATTTGCTTTTTAGCTTTTTATTTTTCTAACAATATTTTACCGGTTGCAAATCTGAAATTCCAGTCATTACTTTATGACATACGCAAAAAAAAGCTGACTTTCAATATTAAGGAAGGTGTTTTTTATAATGGTTTGGATGGATATACTATTCGCATCGGGAAAAAAGATAAAGATGGGATACGCATTGAAGATGTTATGATTTATAATCACACAAAAAGATTAGGGAATATTGATTTAACTACAGCAAATTCAGGAAGGATGGAATCAACTCCCGACGGGCGATATATTATTTTTACTTTATTCGATGGTTATAATTACCATGAAAAAGTTGATGTAAAAGGTTACAGAATTACAAGACCTTTTCAACGCACTCATTTTCAGGAAGAATGTCGACGGTTTGATCTCAAAGCATTTGAATTAAACCGCACTAATGAAACACTTTTCAAGGATCATTATATGATGCTGAATATAGCCCAGCTCAATAAAGCTATTGATAGCCTGTCAACAAAATTAGAAAAGAAAGAAACCGATTTTAAATCTTCTTTCATTAAAAACAACTATAGGTTTTATTCAAATATTGATACAACAAAAATAATTATTGATACATTAAAAAATCTAAAATCGGAATTTCTTGATAATTATAATAATAATGAAAAAGAAAAAATTCTACAGGCTGCTGCTATCAACTCAAAAAACATCAAAAGCAACATCACTTTTCATATTGATGATATTGCTGTAAAAAATAAAATTATTATTAAACATAAAATCATCTGGCATAAAAAATTTACATTATCGTTTGCATGTTTTGTCTTATTTTTCATTGGCGCTCCCTTAGGAGCAATCATCAGGAAAGGCGGATTAGGATTACCGGTTGTTATTTCAGTTCTGTTTTTTATACTTTATCATATAACTTCTATTACAGGAAAAAAATATACTGAAGCAGCAGTAATGGAACCAATTATCGGTATGTGGTTATCATCAGCCATTTTATTGCCTATCGGTATATTCCTGACTTATAAGGCAACCACAGATTCGCCGCTTTTAGATTCAGACACATGGAGAAAATTTTTCACTATGATATTTGGTAATTTTCAGAGAAAAAAATAACAACTATGAAAATCCTGATGCTTTGTAATAAATCTCCTTATCCTCCCAAAGAAGGAGGTCCTATTGCCATGAATATGATTATTGAAGGGCTAATAAACGCAAATCATCAGGTAAAAGTTCTTGCAATTAATACAAATAAATACTTTACTAAGATAAATGAAATTCCTGAAGAATACAGGAAAAAAACAAATATTGAAGCAGTTTATATTGACCTTTCAATAAAATCGTTTGATGCTTTTTTAAATCTTTTCACAAATAAATCTTATCATGTTCAAAGATTTATATCAAAGAATTTTGAAAATAAATTAATTGAGATACTAAAAAATGAAAGCTTTGATATTATTCAATTAGAAACACTTTTTATAACACCATATATTGAAACTATCCGGAAGTATTCAAAGGCAAAAATTGTTCTCAGGGCTCACAACATTGAACACATGATTTGGGAAAGAGTGGCATCAATCTGTAAAAATCCGGTTAAAAAATTTTATTTAAATCATCTTTCAAGAACACTGAAAAATTATGAAATTTCTTCATTGAATAAATATGATGGTATTGCAGGTATTACAAAAAAAGATGCCGGTTATTTTAAAAACCACAATCTGAAAATCCCTGCAATTGATATCTCGTTTGGAATTGATCCCGAAAAATTCTCTGGTTATGAATCAGATTACGAGTTTCCATCATTGTTTCATATCGGGGCAATGAACTGGATACCTAACGAAGAAGGAATCAGGTGGTTTTTGGAAAATGCATGGAAAAAAATCAATAATCATTTTCCTGACTTAAAATTTTATCTTGCAGGCCGAGAAATGCCCGAATGGCTTACAAATTGCAAATATCCGAATGTTGTTGTATTAGGCGAAGTTGATGATGCAAAAGAATTTATCACTTCAAAAGCAGTAATGATAGTGCCACTTTTCTCAGGTAGCGGGATAAGGATAAAAATCATTGAAGGAATGGCTCTTGGAAAAACAATAATTTCAACTAAAATCGGTGCCGAAGGAATTAATTATGAAAACGGGAAAAATATTTTAATTGCTAACACGGTTGATGAGTTTTTTGAGGCAATAAAAAAATGTGTTGAAACCCGTGATTTATGCGACAATATCGGGAAAAATGCTAAAAAACTTATCAGTGAACAACACAATAATAATAAAATTATTCAACGATTAGTTAAATTTTATGAAAATATTTTATGACTTTTGAATTCTATATTTACAAATAAAACGAGTTAATAAAGCTTCTAATAATCAACATAATGAAAATCTTTATTCTTCTTCCGAGAATCCCATATCCGCTTGAAAAAGGAGATAAATTGCGTGCTTTTAATCATATTAAATATCTTTCCAAAAACAATAAAATCACTTTATTTGCCCTCAACGACGCAAAAGTAAATAAAGAAAAAGCTTTTCAGGCATTACAGCCTTATTGCAGCTCAATTAATTTTTTTGACCTTTCAAAATTCAGCATATTATTTAATGTTTTATTAGCTTTTTTTAATGGAAAACCTTTACAGTCCGGCTACTTTTTTAGTCGCAGGGCAAAAAATCGTGTAAATAAAATTATAAGCGAAACCAACCCTGATCATATCTTCTGCCAGCTTATACGTGTTGCTGAATATGTAAAAAATCAAAATATTCCAAAAACACTTGATTACCAGGATGTATTTTCAAAAGGTGTGGAACGCAGAGTACACACTTCTCCGTTTTATTTAAAACCTTTCTTAAAACTTGAGTACAAAAGACTTTTGAAATATGAAAACAAAATTTTTGATTATTTTGATAATAAAACCATAATTTCAGAACCTGACCGCAAATTAATCCCACATCCCGAAAGGGATAAAATAGTAATAGTCATGAACGGGGTTGATACGGATTTTTTCAAACCCATTAACAAAAAAAAAGAATACGACATAGTATTTACAGGTAATATGGGTTACCCGCCAAATGTTAACGGAGTAGAGTTCCTTGTTAAAAAAATCCTTCCTATTGTAAGAAGAAACAAACCGGAAATTAAAGTATTGATTGCAGGAGCAAATCCCGACAGAAAAGTAATTGCAGTTAAATCAAAAAATATTCATGTTACAGGCTGGGTTGAAGATATTAGGGAATGTTATTCCAAAGCCAGAATTTTTATTGCTCCTATGCAAATCGGAACGGGCTTACAAAATAAGCTCCTGGAAGCAATGGCTATGCAAATTCCTTGCATAAGCTCACATCTTGCAAATAATGCACTTAATGCAAAATCCGGTAAAGAAATTAAAATTGGTGACTCTGCTGAAGAATATGCGCAACATATTATTTATTTGCTTGATAATAAAGATAAAGCAGATGAAGTCGCTTTGAACGGTTATAATTTTGTCCTGAATAATTATAATTGGGAAAAAGCTACTAAAAAGCTTGAAGAACTGATGTTATAATTATTGACAATGATAAAAATCAACGAACAGTTTATCAGTATAATTTCCGACAAGGCAAAAAAATCTTCACGTAAAAGAAAAAATTACAATTTTCATAAAGACCCTGGAGACACTTTGCAACGTATGCTTAACGCAATTGAGCCTGATACTTATATTCAACCTCATAAACACGAAAATCCAGATAAAAGAGAAGTTTTTTTTGTGTTACGGGGAAGAATTTTAGTTGTGGAATTTGACGACAAAGGAAACATAACCGATCATATTATACTTGATGCCTCAAAAGGTAACTACGGTGCAGAAATCCCTTCAAAAACCTGGCATGTTATTATCAGTCTGGAGAAAGATTCAGTTGCTTATGAAGTTAAAGACGGCCCTTATGATCCGGAAGATGATAAACATTTTGCTCCATGGTCACCAAAAGAAAGTGATGATAATGCTTTGGATTTCAATAAAAAAATACTCCGTGAATTAAAAATCGTTTAAATTTGTACTTATTTATAAAAAAATATAATATTAGGGCTACGGCCCTATAATGTGTAAATATAGGGTTACAGCCCTATATTTTATATAAAAATATGAAAATTAATTTTAAATTTTAAATGACACAAAAGCATTCAATACCTAAAGGAACACGCGACTTCTCCCCTGCTGAAATGGTGAGAAGAAATTATATTTTTAATATTATTAAAGAAGTTTTTCAACGATACGGTTACCTTCCGATAGAAACCCCGGTAATGGAAAATCTTTCAACTTTACTTGGAAAATGCGGCGAAGAAGGGGACAAGCTTTTATTTAAAATATTAAATTCAGGAGATTATCTTTCTAAAGTCAACATCCAGGACAAATCCAGCCTGACTTCCAATAAATTAACACCTTTGATTTCTGAAAAAGGATTACGGTTTGATCTAACCGTTCCGTTTGCAAGATATGTTGTCCAGCACCGTAATGACATCACTTTCCCGTTCAAGCGATACCAGATACAGCCAGTCTGGCGAGCCGACCGCCCTCAAAAGGGTCGTTACCGCGAATTTTATCAATGTGATGTGGACGTTATCGGAAGCAAATCATTATTAAATGAAGTTGAACTTGTTCAAATTATTGATGAGGTGTTTGATAAACTTAAAATTTCTTCAATTGTAAAAATCAACAACCGTAAAATTTTAAGCGGCATCGCAGAAAATATCGGAGAGAGTGATAAAATTATTGATATCACGGTTGCTATTGATAAGCTTGATAAAATTGGTATAGAACAGGTTAATGAAGAATTAATCCTAAAAGGAGTTTCTAAAAAAGCTATTGAACAACTGCAACCAATAATTAATCTGAAAGGAAATCTTAAGGAAAAATTTCCTAAACTTAAGGAAATCTTAAAGAATTCGAAAATCGGGATGGAAGGCATTGAGGAAGCAATACAAGTTATGGAACAATTGAAAGATTTGAATATAAAGGCAAAATTTCAGTTAGATTTAACACTTGCCCGTGGATTGGATTATTATACAGGAATAATAATTGAGGTTATAGCAAAAGAAGTCCCTATCGGAAGTATATGTGGTGGGGGGCGTTATGACGACCTGACCGGCATTTTCGGTTTGCCCGAAATTTCAGGCGTAGGAATATCTTTTGGTGCGGACCGAATTTATGATGTTATGAAAGAACTCGATTTATTTCCCGAAGAAAGCCGGACTACAACACAAATAATGTTCGTTAATTTCGGTAAAGAAGAAGAAAAATATTGCCTTTCTTTACTTTCAGAAATTCGTAAAGCGGGTATTAACGCAGAAATTTATCCCGATCCGGCTAAAATAAAAAAACAAATGTCGTATGCCAATAATAAAAAAATTCCTTATGTGGTTTTAGTCGGAGAAAATGAAATGAAAGATGAAATCCTTACAGTTAAGAATATGAATACAGGAGAACAGGTAAGATTATCTATTTCTAAATTCATCAATGATTTATCAGATAATCAGGAAAAATGACGTTTTTCATAAAATTTATAGCATTCAAAAAAGTATTATTAAATAAATTAACAGGATAAATATTAATTGACTAACTCTGCTTTTTATGGCAGAGTTAGTCATAATGCAGTAAACTGCAAGATAAAAGATAAAAGTCAAAAAAAATGAAATAGCGTAACTAATTTTTTTATACTTTTGTACTTTAAAAAAAAACAATTCAAATGCGAAACTGGATATTAAAATTTATAATCAAAATAAACAGGACAGCACTTTATTAGCCCACCATTATCTTTGTAAACTTTTACTTATCAATTATTACGCAAAGAATTCCAATAACTTTTGATAAATAAAAATAATTTTTTTAACATTTAAATATAACAAGTAGCAAAAATAAAAATATAGGAGAAAATAAAATGACTTTAATAATAACAGGTTCAGGATTAACAATAAAGGATGTGGTTAATGTAGCACGTAACAACGAAAAAGTTGAACTTCATCCCGGCGCAATAAAAAAAATAAACTTATGCAGGGCAATGCTTGAGAAAAAAATTATTGCAGGAGAAATCATGTATGGAGTAAATACAGGAATTGGAGAGTTTTCCGAAGTAGTTTTAAATGATGACCAGATAAAAGATTTTCAAAAATACCTGGTTTATAACCATGCTGCAGGTATTGGCAAGCCATTTCCAATTGAATATGTACGTGGTGCAATGCTTGGCAGGATAAACGTGCATGCTCACGGCAATTCAGGCTCACGTCTTGAAATTACACAAACCCTCGTTGATATGTTAAATAAAGGTGTAACACCCTGGGTTTGTGAAAAAGGTTCTGTTGGTGCATGTGGCGACCTTGCCCCTATGTCACAAATAGCATTATTGATGATGGGCGAAGGAAAAGCATACTATAAAGGCAAATTATATGAAGGTAAAGAGGCTCTTGATAAAGCAGGAATTCCTGTTCCGGGATTACAAGCCCGCGACGGATTGGCAACTATCAATGGCTCGAATGTACTTACAGCCATGAGTGCTATATTTCTTTACGACGCCGACAGGTGGTTAAAACAAGCAGAAATCGGTGCTGCTATGTCGTTGGAAGCATTGAAGGCAAATATGAAACCATATACAACCAAGTTGCATGAAATCCGTGGTTTTAAAGGTGCTGTAAAATGTGCAAATGCAATCAATAAATTAGTTGATGGCGGCGACCTTAAAGAACAAAAAGTAAAATGTAAAGTTCAGGATGCTTATTCTATGAGGTCAACACCACAGGTTATTGGTGCTGCTCACGATGCACTTGTTTATGCCCGTTCACAGGTTGAAATTGAACTAAATGGTGTTGGCGATAATCCGGTTTTCTTTCCCGAAGAAAATCTTCAATTATCAGGTGCAAACTTCCAGGGATCACCCGTTTCACTTCCTATGGATATGGCAGGAGCTGCTATTACAATGATATGTGTTATGTCCGAACGAAGAATGAACCGTTTGAACAACCCTGCACTGAGCGTAGGCTTACCTGCATTTTTAACAAAGGGTGCAGGCATGTTTTCAGGATTAATGTTAAGTCAATATACTGCAGATATGCTAATAGTTGAACAAAGGATACTTTCAGCTCCGGCATCAATTCAATCAATTCCGGCAGCAGCCGATCAGGAAGATTTTGTTTCAATGGGAATGAATACTGCTCTTAAAAATTTTCAGATACTTGACAATGCTTATGGTATATTAGGAATTGAAATAATGGCTGCAGCACAGGCATTGGATTTCCGCGAATATAAATTCGGTAAAGGAGTAACAAAAGCCAAAGAAGTTGTAAGAAAGTATGTTGATTTCCTGGAAATTGACCGACCTCTGTATGATGATCATAATAAGATGAAAGAATTGGTTAAATCATGCGAAATACTTGAGGAGGTTGAAAAAGAAATTGGAAGATTATAATTATCAGGACGGTTCGCAAAAAACTAACAAAAGACCTGAGCTTTTAACAGTTATATGTATTTTAACATTTATAGGAAGCGGATTAGCAGCATTTTCTAATCTTATTATTTCACTTAATTATGATTCATTAATAGAAATTGTTCAAAATGAAGAGTTGACATTACCGGTTGTTGATTTCTTTTTAATGTTAAAGGTTGAATTTTTTATTATAAGTTTTATCTTTTATTCAGCTTCATTATTCGGATCAATACAAATGTGGAAACTAAAAAAAATAGGGTTTCACATTTATACTGTTGCACAAATAGTATTACTTATTATTCCTTCAATATTCTTTCCTTCACTTGAATTTCCATTTTTAGGATTACTAATTACGGTTCTATTTATTGTATTATATGCAAAAAATTTAAAATACATGATATAAACATATTAATGATACATGAACATATC
>CAZREZ010000109.1:0-8687 GCA_964599115.1 uncultured Bacteroidales bacterium | reverse complement strand
ATTTTTACCATCAAAATAATAAACCATTAACCACCAAATCCCATGAAAATAAAATCAATTTCTATCCCTGTTCTTGTTTTAATTATTACAATATTTCAGTTGCTGCCAAAGCAAATTTATGCTCAGGATAATAAAATAAATGTTGCTTTGCTTTCTGTCAAAGATTTCAAAAATGCAGATATAGAAACAAAGGCAGCTTATGATCTTTTAAAAGAAAATTCAAATTTTATTCCTGCTTATCTTACATTTAAAGAAATAAATATAAATCCGGATAATCTTAAAAAATTTGATGTTATCTGGTTTCACAGACCTGACACAAGCAATTTTTCGGATATTGAGAAAGGCGAAAAAGTTATTGCAGCTTTACAAAAATATGTTGAAAACGGGGGCAACCTTCTTTTAAGTTTAGACGCCTTCGGATACATTACTAATTTAGGACTTGAATCCGTTCAGCCACAAGTACGTAATAAAAAAGCTGTTGATAAAGGTTATGGACGAAAACTCGGTTTGCATTGTTTTCGTTCACATCCGGTTTTTGATGGTTTGAATGGCGGAGCTTATATTTACAAACCTCATTCTGACATTACTGTTCGTCAAGTAGGGTATTTTAATGATTCTATTCCTGAAAACGGAAAAGTTGTAGCAGTTGACTGGGATTATATTTTTGTTCGTGAAAACTCTAAATTAATTTTAGAATATGACTTAGGTAAAGGGAAAGTAATTGCTGTGGGTGCATATACTTATTACGCACCTGAAAATTATAATTTTCAGCACCTTAAACTTTTTACAGAAAATATTTTAAATTATCTGGCAAACAAAAATCAGGACACGGAAAAACATTACTGGGATTACAAAAAAAATGAAGTACTGCCATTTGAATTAATTGATTCTGCTTACTACATATCAAAGACTTTTAAGCATTCTGAAGATTCTGGTAACTGGACTACGAATACAAATTCATTAACGCTTACAAACAGGTTTGCAACTGATAATTACTGGGAAGTTGCCGGACAAAAAATATTGATAATGGGTAATGAAAAAGGTGGGATTGATGAAATCTGGACACATCCTTTCATGTCGTTAAGGGACTATGAGGTGGGAATTAAGTTTTCATACAAAGACACTATTTACTGGCTGAATGACCAAAAGCCACAAATTGATGTCAAGCCCGAGTCATTCACAAGGACATATAAATTTGCACGTGCATATCTTATAGAAATCATCACTACTGATATAACAGAACCTACAGGAATAATTCATTATGAATATCGTGGCGTTTACCCGGCTGATATTTTCATAAAATTTAAAAGCACCTTTCGTTATATGTGGCCCTATTCAGAAAGAGTTCTCAGTACAATTTTCTATACATGGGATAATAACCTGAATGCTTTTGTTCTTACTGACAAATCAGGTGATTTTGTTAGTATAGTTGGCTCAGATAAAATTCCTTCAGTACACAAAGCTGGCAGATTTGATGGGTTTAATATTCTTAATTTTCCTTCAAAAAAAGACAAATCCATCAACAAAGATTCGGTAATTACAGGAATTCCAACAGATAAATTCCAGGCAGCAGCATTAATGGAATTTAATTTAAAAATGAATGAAAATTTTGATATTATCTTATGTGCGACTAACGAAGGTTTGAAAAAAACAATTGATGATTATACAAATGCTGCTTCCGAACCTGAAAAAATATATAAACGAACAACAAAATACTATCAGGACTTTTTCAAAAATGCTTTAATGATAAGCACTCCCGATAAAGATTTTAACAAGGGTTATCGTTGGGCATTGATAGGTTCCGACCGGTTTTTCGTTAACACTCCCGGGCTTGGGAAATCGTTGGTTGCAGGTTATTCAACATCCAATACCGGATGGTGGGGCGGGCATAAGATCAGCGGAAGACCCGGATATGGCTGGTATTTTGGAAGAGATGCCGAATGGAGTGGCTTTGCCTTACTTGACTATGGCGACTTTGATAAAGTAAAATCCATACTTAAAACATTTAATAAATTTCAGGACCTAAACGGCAAAATTTACCACGAAATGAGCACTTCGGGAGTAACTCATTATGATGCTTCTGATGCCACACCGCTTTATATTATACTTGTTGGTAAATATCTTAAATATTCAGGCGATATAGAGTTTATCAGAAAAAGCTGGCACAACATCCAAAAAGCTATTGATTTCTGTTTTTCAACCGATACTGACGAAGACCATTTAATTGAAAACACAAACGTTGGTCACGGTTGGGTTGAAGGCGGCAGCTTGTTCGGTTCTCATTCATCACTTTATCTTGTTTCCTGTTGGGCTGCTGCCCTTGACGAAGCTGGTTACATGGCTGAAAATCTCGGATTCAACAAGCTTGTTTTTAAATATAAAACCGAAGCAAAAACAGTTAAAAAAATTATTAATGAAAATTTCTGGAATACAGAAAATAATTTCTTTTATCATGGAAAATTTAAAGATGGAACATATCACACCGAACCAACAATTTTAGCTGCCATTCCTTTATATTATAATTTAGTTGATTCGAGCAAGGTTTCGCCGGTTTTGAACAAATATGCAGGAAATAATTTTACATCCGACTGGGGTTCAAGAATTGTAGGTGAAGACAGTCCTTTATTTCATCCCGAAGGTTATCATACCGGCAGTGTTTGGCCTCTGTTCACCGGCTGGAGCGCTTTGGCAGAATACAATAATGGAAATTACCTACAGGGATTTTCTCATGTAATGAATAATCTTCTGGTTTACAAAAGCTGGGGATTGGGATATGTTGAAGAAGTTTTAAATGGCAGGATTTATGAACCATCCGGTGTGTGTCATCATCAATGCTGGTCAGAAACAATGGTGCTGCAACCAATTATTGAAGGTATGCTCGGCATTGAACCTGATGCTATGAAAAACAAGCTAAACTTCTCCCCTCGCCTGCCTGTAAACTGGAATTTTATTAATGTTGAAAATATTAAAGTCGGCGATAATATTTTAAACTTTAAAATGATCCGCTCTAAAAATAAAACCACTTACACTTTTAAACATAAAGGCGATAAAGAGCTGATATTGGATTTTTCAACTTCTTTCCCGCCCTTAACAAAAATCAGAGATATTAAAATAAACGGAGTTTCGGAAAACATCGGAAAAACCATAAATAATAACAATGTAATCTTTCAATTACCTGAATTTTATATAAAAGACTCATTATATATTGAGATATTTCATTCAAACGGCATTTCAGTATTGCCGGTTATTTCTAATCCCAAACCGGGTTACAAATCCGAAGGATTAAGAATAATTTCAACTGATTTCAAAAACAATGAATACACAATAAATCTTCAGGCACAAAGCGGCTCTGCCCATATTATTCAATTATATGTTCAGGATGAAAATATTATAAAAATAACAAACTGTAAAATTCTTGATATAAAAAATAAGATATATCAAATTGAAGTTGATTTTGTGGAAAGCGATATAAAGTATTCGGATAAAACAGTAAAAATTTATTTAAGTTCGTAGATATAGAAGGCTAAGGCTCCATACGGACTCCTTTTAGTCGTAAGGCTGAGGCTCCATACGGACTCCTTTCAGTCGTAAGGCTGAGGAGTAAAAAATAGTAAGCATTCAAAGAATACTGAAATTTGAAATTGGAAATTAGAGAAAAATGAAAAGAGATTGCGAATTAGAGGTTTACCCCGTTGTATATTTATTATATTATGATAACATAAATTTTCAATTTCTAATTTCTAATTTCAAACTTTGAACGGTTACTAAAAATTTAATGTGTTTAAATGTTTATATTTGGTTTTTTAAAACTGGACTCAACAGATTTTTTTTAAATAATGGTAGACACTTAGTAAATTAAGGAATTAATATTAAATAACATTAAATAAAATATTTCAAAACTTTAAAAATTAACAACATGAGAAATTTAATCAAAATCAAATTCATTACACTTATCATTATTGCATTTAATATTCATTTGTATTTAATTGCACAAAAAGACCCGATGAAATTTGGAAAAATCAATGTAGATGATCTCAGAATGACTGTATATGAAAAAGATCCTTCGGCAGATGCTGTTATTCTATGTGATTATGGAAATTCCTATTTTATTTATAGTGAAAAGGACGGTTTTCAGTTAAAATTTGATCGCCATACAAGAATAAAAATCTTAAATAAAAATGGATTTGATTGGGCTACAATAAGTGTTAAACTTTACCATGATAAATCTCAGAAAGAAAAGTTTACAAATTTTAAAGGACGAACCTATAATCTTGAGAATGGAAAAATTGTTAAAGAAAAAATACCAAACGCTGATGTTTTCACTGAAGAATATGATGATAACTCGGATTTGATAAAATTTACAATGCCTAATGTAAAAGAAGGTTCAATCATCGAATATTATTATACAATTATATCTGATTTTCTTTTTAATTTATGGGAATGGAAATTTCAAACTTCTATACCGATAATCTGGAGTGAATATAGAATTAAAACTCCTGAGTATTTTTACTATAAGAAAACAGTAAAAGGATATGAACCTTTTTACATTAATGAAAACAGCAGGATCAATGAAAAGTTTTCATATAACTATGAATCTAAATTTAATCAGGATTTCTATAATCCTCGATCAAGTGGTGGAACTTCTTCTTTTGAAGTAAAATCAGATTATCAAAGATTGGTTACGAAAGATGTTCCGGCTTTGAAAGAAGAAAAATATATGACATCTATTGATAATTATCTCACACAGATTGAGTTTGAATTATCAAGTATTCAGTTACCCGGTCGGGCAATAAAGGATTATACAGGGACATGGTTATCAATTAGCGAATTGCTACTGGAAAATGTAAAATTTGGCGGACAATTAAATAAAAGAGGGTTCATAAAAGATAAAGTTGCAGAAATATGTAATAATCTCAACACTCCTGAAGAAAAAATGTTTGCTATTTTTGAATTTGTAAAAAAACACATGAAATGGAATGGCAAAAAAAGAATAAGTGTCAAAAAGAGCCTTAATAATGCGTATAAAGAAAAATCGGGAAATTCAGCAGATATTAACCTGTTGCTTGACATTATGCTTTGTGAAGCAGGATTAGATGCTTACCCTGTATTAATCAGTACACGCGATCATGGAATAATTCATCCTTCACATCCTGCAATAAGTAAATTTAATTACCTAATAGTAATGGTTAAAATCAATGATGAAAAATATTTGTTAGATGCCACTAACCCTTTGTATCCGGTTAATATGCTTCCATACAGGTGCCTGAATGATAAAGCCAGAATAATCCATAAAACAAAATCCGACTGGCTCAAAATTAAAGCTACCCATCCCTATAATAATATAACTATGGCCAATCTTAATATTGATGAAAATGGAAATTTTGTCGGAAATTATGAAATCAACAAAAAAGGGTATGCAGCTTTAAACTTCAGAAGAAATCTTTTAAAGAAGAAAAGCGAAGATGATTTTATTAAAGAAATTCAGGAACAAAATGTTGGACTAAGCATTGAAGACTATTTAATTGAGAATGCAGACAGTATTTATAAACCTATTAAACTGAAATATAGTGTTGTTATTGAAGACCATACAGATATGATTGGTGATATGATATATTTTAATCCAATGCTTTATAGTCAGGAAACTGAAAATCCCTTTAAACTTGAAGAACGTAATTTTCCAATTGATTATGGTTATCCCATACAAGAAACATTTATTCTAAAGTTAACCTTGCCGGAGGATTATATTGTTGAGGGAAAACCCGATAATTCAATTATTTCCTTACCTGATAAAGGAGGAAATTTCTCGTATAATATAACTCAAACAGGAAACATCCTGCAGGTAACGAGCAAATATACTGTAAACAAGACATTTTTTCTTCCTGACCAATATACAACCCTAAAGGAATTCTATAACCAGATAATAAATAAACACGCTCAACAAATTGTATTGACAAAAAAAACTAAATAGAAATTATATGAAAAAGATACCTGTTTCATTTTTTCTAATCATTCTTTTCATATCTGGGATAAAGGCATCTGTGTATAATTATAATACCAATCTGCTGTCATCCGAATTAAAAGAAAATGCAAGTGCTGTTGTTAGGATCAGTGAAATCACATTTACTGTAAATTCTATCAATTCTGCTAAAAAAAAGGTCAAATATGCCGTTACTGTTTTCAAAAAAAACGGTGATGAATTTTCAAATTTTTTTGAATTCTATGATAAACAAAGAAAAATAATATATGTAAATTGTACTGCATATGATGCAAATGGAAAGTTGATAAAAAAATTCAAAAAGACAGATATAATCGATAAAAGTGCTGTTTCCGGTTATACTCTCTATGATGACAATAGGGTCAAATATTGTCAGCCGGTTATCAACACTTATCCCTACACAGTTGAATATGATTATGAAATAACTTATAATTGTCCTATCAATTATCCTATATGGCAACCACAAGCAGCTTATGATATTTCTATAGAAAAGTCTGTTTTCAAAGTCATCATACCTATCGACATGAATTTAAGATATAAAGAACTTAATATTATTAAACCTGTTGAAATAAATACTGATAAAAAAAATAAATCATATACATGGAAGGTGACTAACCTTAAAGCTAAAGAAAAAGAACCATACAGTCCCAAATTATACGAATACACCCCAATAGTATTTACAGCTCCTGCTAAATTTAAATACGAAGGTTATAAGGGAAATATGGAAACATGGAAAAGCTATGGTGAATGGACATATAATTTACTTATTGGAAGAGATGAATTACCGGAAGAAACTATCAATGTAGTTAAAAAGCTTGTAGCTGGACTGGATAATAAAACCGATATAATAAAAAAAATTTATGAATATGTCCAGTCTAAAACCCGATATGTTAGCATTCAATTAGGTATTGGAGGATTTCAACCTTTCCCAGCATCTCAGGTTGATGAGTTGGGTTATGGTGATTGTAAGGCGCTTACAAATTATACTAGTTCTCTTTTAAAAGCAATAGGCATAAGATCCATTTATACTGAAGTAAAATCCGGACGTTATGCTGTGGAACTTTTCAAGGACTTTCCCAGTAATCAAACCAATCATGTTTTTCTATGTGTCCCTCTTGATAATGACACAATATGGCTGGAATGCACAAGTCAAACAAATCCCTTTGGATATACAGGAAATTTTACTGATGACAGATATGTCTTATTAATTACCGAAAATGGAGGTGTGATAACCAGAACTCCTTCGTATAAACAATCCGATAATACACAATTTCGAAAAGCTAATATCACTCTTAATGATGATGGTAGTGGATATGCATGTATTCAAACCATATATTCAGGATTACAATTCAACAACATCTCTGATATTCTGTTTGAAGACCAGGAAGAACAAAAAAAATGGTATTATAAAAATCTGGATATACAAAATATTAATATCATAAAATTTGAACTTGATTATGATAATAACCCAATTCCTTCAGCCTATCAGAATCTTGACCTGGAACTTAATAATTATGCTACATTAAGTGGAAAACGAATGTTCATTCCTCTTAATATCCTTAATAAAAGACAGTATGTTCCGGCAAAATTAAAAGAAAGAAAAATTGATATTGTTCTGGCTTTTCCTTATTATGATTCTGATACAATTATTTACAATATACCACCATCTTATCATGTTGAACATATTCCCCAAAATGTTGAATTAAGCTCTCAGTTTGGTGAGTATTCTGCCAGTACGACTATAGTCAACCACCATATCATGTATGTTCGAAATATTAAAATGAACAAAGGCAAATTTCCCCCGGAAAAATTTAATAAATTTATAGATCTTCTAAAAAGTATTGTCAAGAAAGACAAAATGAAAATTGTTTTAATCAAAACATAATAAAGCTAATAATCATGAATAACAATTCCCTATCCCATTTTCCAAAAATCATAACAATCAGTCTTATAATGATAAGTCTGAATTTATGTTTTACTGTTAAAGCTCAATATCTTTCAAATCTGTATGCAACTAAAAATGATGCTGTTTATACAACTTATGCTGCACCGTTGAGTCGTTCAAATTACAAGATAGACCAGGGGTATGAATTTATGTGGTATGATATAGAAAAAGGTGTTGGATTTAAATCAAAAGACGGAGGAAACCTTGGAATAGCTTTTAAAATTAATGATGAATTTCGTTACAAGCTCGGACAATTTTATAAAGAACCTGTAATTACAACTTCTTACAGCGATTTGCTAAAGTATTATTATTACCCTTTCAGAAATATACGTGTTGAAGTATTTTTTGATGTTTACAGTTCGCAAAGCTGTATTCAGGAAATTACTATAAAAAACGAAAGCAATAAAGCAGTTGAAATTAATGTTTATCCATATTTCTATTTGCCAAATGATACAATTTTTAATGCTGAATACACTAAAAAAAGTTACTTTTCATTTTATCATAACAAAAAACGTGATGCCTGGATGATAAATCATAACATCCCGCTAATTGAAAACCTGAAAAGTATTTTTTATTTGAGCGACAGTGCTGATAACCACGGAATTTATACAAATGAGTTAAATGATACAATTATTGATAAATCAGGAATTTTAAATAAAAACACTTCCTTTTCCGATAATAAACTCTTGGTTTTTCAGAAAAATTTAAAAATTGAAGCCGGAAAAGAAGTAAAATTCAGAGTTATCA
>CAZREZ010000108.1:0-8776 GCA_964599115.1 uncultured Bacteroidales bacterium | reverse complement strand
TTACTTCAACTCCTTATAATGTTTCTAAAGAATATGACGATGATTTATCATTAAGAGATTATTTAAATTTGCTAAAAAATGCTTTTTCTGAAACTTACAGAGTATTAGTTAATGGTGGTCGTGCTTGCATAAATGTTGCCAACCTTGGAAGAAAACCCTACATCCCTCTCTCTGACAATATTTCAAAAATGATGATTGAAATAGGTTTCAATATGAGAGGAGAAATTATTTGGAATAAAGCAGCTAGTTCAAGTCCTTCAACTGCTTGGGGAAGTTGGCAAAGTGCAGCTAATCCAACATTGCGAGATATTCATGAATATATATTGGTCTTTTCTAAAGGAAACTACAAAAGAGAAAGACAAATCTATGAATTAGAAAAAAGAAAGAACACTATTTCAAAAGAGCAGTTTATGGAATGGACAAAATCTATCTGGACGATGAATGCAGAAAGTGCGAGAAGAATTGGACACCCTGCACCATTTCCTGAAGAATTGCCATATAGATTGATACAATTGTATTCATTTAAAAATGACATTATCCTTGATCCATTTATTGGTAGCGGTACAACTGGAGTAGCAGCATTAAAATCAGACAGATTCTATTTTGGATATTATACAGATATAGAATATATTAAACTTGCAGAAAAAAGGATAGAACCGTTAAAAACTCAAATGAAATTTATATAAAACCAATTTTAAAAATTCAATTCTGTTTTTCCGGAATCTTTTTCAAACCAATCATCCTGTAAACAAAAAAACTCTTCACATTTTTACCGCTTCTGATAATCGGAATTGTATCAGCCGGTTCAATTTTTACAAAATAATTCTCATATAAACCATACGGGTTTTTAAAATCCCGGCTTGTGGTTATAAAATAAGCATCCATGCCTTTGTAAAAACCCCCTCTTTTTTTATTTATCCATGCATATTTATGAATCCGTTCAAGACTGCCTATTGCAAGAACTTTTTTATTTAATTGCCTGGCAACATAATAATCAAGATTGGCTGCCGGAAACCAGCGATACGAAATTATCACTGCATCCGTATCAATTAAATTTTGCTTTTTGTCACGTTCAACTATGTTTGAAAACTTTTCTCCTAATTGTTCCCAGCCGTACATATCAAGCGAAAAATCATTTTTACCCAAAGTTTTTACATCAGTTAATTTATCAATATTTAACCAACCGTAATTAATTTGTCCGAGTCCAAATATCAAAATAATTAATAAAAAATAAAGTGAAAATTGTATTGGTGCAGGAAATAAAATTTTTCTTAGCTTCTTAACCGAAAGCTCTTCCAAATAAGCTGCAGCTATTAATATCAGGCTCAAATAGGCAGGTCCTGCCCAGTGAGGAAGTGTGCTTCTGAACAACGAAAACACAAGAAAAGTAAAAATCATAGGTAAACTCAAAAACAATAGTAATCTTATATGTTGTGAATTTAAAAATTTCTTTTTTCTGAAAATTGCAACCAAAGCAAAAATTATAATTATAAAATTTACAGGGTTATTGTAAAATATCTGCCCAAAAAATTCTGTTGCAAAATAATCTAACCTCAACATACTTCCCGAAACATCAACACGTTCAGCCTGAAAAGTAAAACTTATAAAATCGTTTTGAATATTCCAAATAAGGATTGGCAAAACCAAAATTAAAGACACAAAAACCGACAGATAAATAGTTTTACTTTTAAGCCAGTTTCTGTTATAAAATAATATATACAAACCTGCACCAAACCATAAAAAAACAGAAGTATATTTTGAGAGTATCCCCAAACCTATTATCACTCCGGCAAGCAATAAATAATTCCGGCTTTTTTTTGAAGGACTTTTATCCGGCAAAGAATTTAATAGAAAATACATACTTAACAACCAGAAAAGAACCTGGGGAGTATCAGGTAAAATAAAGATACCTGCAATTACAAAACAATAAATTGAAGCTGTAAATAATAAAGCAGCATATAAGCCAGTGATTGAATTTTTTAACTTTTTCGCAATTAAAAATATAATCCATGTGTTAATTGAACCGAAAATAATTGAACTCAGACGCAAGAAAATTTCATCCTGAAAAAGCAAATCAAATGAGAACATTTGGATAATAAATCCTACTATCGGAGGGTGGTCAAAATGGCTCCAGTCGGGATACAGGGCATAAGTCCAATAATAAACTTCGTCGTTGCCAAGTTCAATAAAACAAGCAATAAATGCCCTGATAACAGTTGAAATTATTATCAGCCAAATTAATGTTTTCTTTATTTTATTTTCTTTCTCTCCCAAAACATTTTAAATTTTTAATACCAAACTTTTTGGTTATAACTTTTTTTTTCTTCTTCTATAATAAATAATATTAATTACTACAAAAATAACGGTTGCAAAGCCAACTATTCTGAGCAGCCAGGTTTTATATAAATCAATTTCGGCAAACCGGGATTTTTCCGGTTTATCGCCTTTATATCTGAAAACAGGATTTAAATAAAAAACATTTCTGTTCGGAAAAATAATTTCAGTACGAATATAAGTATCTTCAGGTTTGATTTTATACTTTGCACATTTTGTATCAGTCACTGTTTTTTTTATTTCACCATTTTGACCGATAAACCTGAATTCTTTTGCCTTATTACTCACTTCAACAATTAATGTATCACCCGAAACTTCAACTTTTTTCAGAGTAGCAATTTCATTTATTTTTTGTTTTTTAACTTCAAAGCTCTCACCTAACGGGCGATAGATGTCTACCCCAAAAGCTTTTCCTTGTTTTAATGCTTTAATAACACTATCAGCTGCAAGACTACTGGTATTAATAAAAGTACAGCGGTGACCTATTTCATCAGGATTGGTAATATCATGTGCATCATCATCACTTAAAATAGTTGCAAAATGGCCTGTCGAAAGTGCTGAATCCCAATGCGCTGTTGAAATTCTGAAATTATTCAATACTTCTATTCCGTCATAATTGGTTAAAAACCTGAAATCTTCAGGAGAATAAGCACCCCTGAGTTTAGGATGGGCTATATAAACCAATTCATTTTTTTCTCTCAGCGAATTTAAAATATGTTGTTTGTGGTGAATATTCTGAAAAAACATATAATCTTTCCAGTTAACCTTTTCTGAACCAATACAAACCTGATGATGTTTCAAAATACTGTAACCATGTTCATAAACCGGAATATATGACTCATTTTCAATGCCATGTTTGTTTATTTTCATATAATCTGACGTAACAATAATATCATATCCAAGGTATTCATAAATACTGTCAATTTCATTGTTTGAATTTTTCCAACCATTAGTTAATCCCATCCATGCATACGACTGGATCTGGAAATTTCCTTTCCGCCACAAAGTGCTGTCTATATCCTTGTATGGATTGAATATTTTGTCACCTGAAAAAACTTTTATTTCAGGAAATTTATAAACAGGAGCAATCAGATATTGAATCAGTATTATTGAAAAAAAGATTATTAGAAAACATAAAAGTATTTTCCAGATAATAACAAATATTTTTTTTAGGATTTTTATCATCAAACAAAGTTATGTATAGAAATTTTTAATTCTAATAAAATGCAAATTTAATATGTTTTGTAACATAACGTAACTAAAGCTATAAACAAAAAAATTATGAAGTATAAAGCTTTATACGGACTCCTTTCAGTCTTAAGGCTGAGTCTTGTCGGCTATCGTTACGGAGGGTAAAAAATCAAATCCTTCCAAAAAATGAAAACAAGCTTGATTAAAAATTAATCATAGAAATTATTCTCAAATTGGGAATATTAATTTTTTTTTATATCTTTGACCTATAAAAAAATAAATATTATTATGAGCACTTTTAAAATTTTTATCGTTGAAGATGATGAATTATACGGTAGTATGTTAAAACACCACTTATCTCGTAACCCCGATTATGAGGTGGAATTATTTTTATCAGGCACTGATTGTTTAAAAAACCTGTATAAAAATCCTTCTGTTATCTCACTTGATTACAGACTACCTGACATATCGGGACATGAAGTCCTTAAAAACATCCTTAAATATAATTCTGAAATACCTGTTATTATTGTTTCCGGCCAAGAAGATATTACTACAGCAGTTGAACTATTAAAAGAAGGAGCTTATGATTATTTTGTAAAAGATGACAACACAAAAGACAGGTTATGGAATGTCATTAACAAAATAAAGGAAAACTTTAAATTAAAACAGGAAATCAATGAACTGAAAGAAGAAATCGGGAAAAAATACGAATTCCGGAAAATAATAAAAGGTCACAGTCCGGCAATAAAACAAATTTTCGATTTGATAGAAAAAGCTATCAACTCAAATATTTTAGTTTCATTAACCGGCGAAACAGGTACAGGCAAAGAACTTGTTGCAAAAGCCATTCATTACAACTCTCCAAGAAGCAAACAACCATTTGTAGCAATTAATGTTTCTGCAATTCCTAAAGAATTGATTGAAAGCGAATTGTTCGGACATGAAAAAGGTGCTTTTACAGGAGCTACTACCAGAAAACTCGGGAGGTTTGAAACAGCAAATAATGGAACTTTGTTTCTTGACGAAATCAGTGAAATGGATAAAAGTATGCAGTCAAAGCTTTTGCGCGTTATTCAGGAAAGAGAACTTACAAGAGTTGGCGGAAACGAAGTTATCAAACTTGATATAAGACTGATTGTATCTACAAATAAAAATCTGTCTCAGGAAGTGAAAAAAGGTAAATTCAGAGAAGACTTGTATTATCGCCTGTTGGGCTTACCCATTGAATTGCCACCACTCAGATACAGAAGTGACGATATTTTAATACTGGCAAAGTTTTTTGTTAATGAATTTTGTAAAGAAAATAAAATGAAGAAATTAATCATTTCTACTGCTGCTCAAGAAAAATTAATAAAATATTCCTTCCCCGGTAATGTTCGTGAATTAAAAGCAATTGTTGAACTTGCATCTGTTTTAACTAATTCTGATATAATTGATGAAAATGATATTTCATTAAATATTTCAAATACAATCACCGATTTACTTTTGGAAGAAAGCACTTTAAAAGTTTACATTAAGAAGATCATAAAACATTATCTTCAAAAATATGATAATAATATATTGATGGTAGCGAAAAAACTTGACATTGGCAAGTCAACAATTTACAGGATGATAAAACATGATGAAATTTAATTATATATGGATTCCGGAGAACAATATAATCTGATAAAAATAAAAGAATTTGTTGGTAATAATAAAAAGGTTATTGATAATATTATTGATATTTTCCTGAATAACACACCCGAAATGATTTCAATTATCAATAAAAGCTTAAAAGAAAAAGATTATAATAAAATTTCATTTTATTCACATAAATTAAAATCTTCAATTGATAGCTTTAGTATTAATGAATTAATGTCAGAAATAAGATTAATTGAAAAATTTTCAAAAGAAAAATCCAACCTTGATGAACTCCCGCAACTCATTAATAATCTTAATGATATTATGAACCGGGTGATACAAAAAATTAAAGAAGATTTACATAAAACTTGACACATAATTTACGACATTTTTTATTGGGGGGTATTAAACTATGATTAAACAATTAAATTTGCAAATAATAAAAGTATAAACATTTAAATTAAACAAAAATGGCAGGAGTAAATAAAGTAATTTTGATTGGGAACCTCGGAAAGGACCCCGATATTTTTAGTTTTGAAAACGGAGTTAAAAAAGCATCATTTCCGTTAGCTACAACCGAAAGCTATAAAGATAAAGAAGGTAACAGGGTTGACCAAACCGAATGGCATAATATTGTGTTGTGGCGTGGTCTGGCTGAAGTAGCTGAAAAATATTTAAACAAAGGAAAGCAGATTTTTCTGGAAGGAAGAATAAGAACTCGCTCATGGGATGACAAAGACGGTAACAAAAGATACACTACCGAAATTTTAGGCGATAACATGACTATGCTTGGGGGGCGGAGAGACCAGAATGAAACCCAACAAAACAAAGTTGAGGAGCCGTCTACACCCGAACCCACATCGGAAGACGATTTGCCTTTCTAACAAGAATAATTCACAAACATAAGGCATGGTAGCTGTGAATTATTCTGGCGACAAAGAAAAGCTAATTCAGATAGCTATCAATAGGGTTTAACATGTATTATGATTTATCAGAAAAAATCCATGCTAACAGCTATCGGTATCCGTGTTATCAGTGTTTCATTATGTTTAAAAAAGCCACACTCACCTTTGGAGCAATTTATATTTTTTAGAAATTTGCTAAGAAGACAGGATGTTTGAAAGTATCATGGAAATACTACCGTTTCTTTTACATCCATTTTCTTCTTTTGAAATAGGATATCATCAAAAAGACAATCAGTACCATTGAAACAATAATTATCCAAAATGCTTTGGGATCATTTGAAAGAGGTAGTCCAAGATTCATGCCATATAATCCGGTGATAAAAGTAAGAGGAAGCAGTATTGCAGATACCATTGTAAGCACTTTCATTATTTCATTTATCTTGTTTGTCTGCAGCGAATCAAATGTTTTTGACAATCCCTCAATCAACTCCTGATAGTCTTCAGTCATATCCCACATTTTTTGGTAGTAGTCAAGAATATTACCCCAATAGTCTTCCATGTTTTCGGCAAAACCTTTAATAGCACCGGTTTCAAATTTACTGAACAACCTTAGCTGTGGCTTGAACATTGTGTTGAGTAATATAATATTTTTTCTGCTAACCGAAATTTGTTCAATTGTTTTTTTTGCCCGTTTACTAAATAGTTCCTGACTAATATATTCCAGCTCGCTTCCTACTTTGCGTATCATCAGAAGTGATTTCGTCATTAGTTTTTCCAATATTTTGTATAATAATGCATCACTTGAATTAACTTTAAACTCTTCTTTTCTGGCTTCCTGTTCAAGGGCATCTTTAAACATTTGGGTAACTATCCAATGCGTTTGACCGATGGTAATTACATAATCTTCACCCCAGAAAATCTTAACCTCTCTGGTTTGTAAAAATATATCCGATTTATCAAAATCAGGGAAGTGCAATATCATAAAATAATAATCGTCATAAATATCAATTTTGGGTCTTTGGTAAAAAGTACGACAGTCGTCAATATCAAGGTGATGAAAATGAAAATTATTTTTCAGATATTCAAGGTCTTCTTCCGATGGGTTAAGAATGTGGTACCACTTTAATGTTCCTATTTTTATGGTTTCAATCATATACCCTCTCCTTTTTTTAATTGATTTTTTACATTCCGAAAATATTTTTGGGGCTCAAAAGTAAGCAATTTTATTAAAACACTAAAATTCCTTTAGATAATTTAAAACAAATAATAATTAAAAATGGTTAACTGTTTTTTTTAATTTCCTTTTTCCATTTAAGAGTATTAATTATTTGTTCGATGTCCTGCTTCAGAAAATCAATTACAGGAGCTAATGAATCGTTGTTTGGGACTATGTTAAAATACAAAGCGCCTCTTAGAAAATGCTTTGTACTGTCGGTGATAAAAAACTGGTAAGGTGAAGCTGCGCCTATTCCTTTTATTTCATATATTAAGCCAAATGTTTTGTCATATTCATTAATAATCAGTTGCTCATTAATTGCACTTGCCTTTGGAATATGCTTTACTACCATTGTTCGTGCATCTTCAAGATAATCTGCCAGGTTATTATCAACAACTTTGTAACTTAAATGTAATCTCCCTTTAAATTGAGGAAAATCAACATTTATCCAATAAGGTTCATCAGGAGCAAATTTGTCGCGGGTAATTTGTGCATAAACCGGATATTCAAATGTATATGGATATATTGAATCAAGAATCCTGTATTGTTTTTCGGGCAGGTCAATTCTGAAATAGCCTCTTGGCTTTGGAACATAATCATTTCCACAGGAAAAAAATAAATTTATCAGAAATGCTATGAGAAATACAACCGGAAAATATTTATTTTTTATCAACATTTTTCTTGATTGAAACTTTAATTTGTTTTATTCTTCGTTTATCAACAGAGATAATTTTAAATATAAAATCACGAAAAACTACACTTGTATCTTTATCAGGAATTTTTCCTTCAAGTTCCAGAATAACTCCTGCCAATGAATCCGGGTCACCTTTAACTTCATCAAAAATATCAGGGTCAACTTTTATAATCTTACAAAAATCTATTAACGTAGTTTTCCCTTCAAAAATATAGTTATTATCATCAAGTTTTTTATAACTGAACTCATCATCTTCAATATCAAACTCATCGCTGATATCCCCAACAATTTCTTCAAGTATATCTTCCAGTGTAATAATACCTGAGGTTCCGCCATATTCATCCACAACTATGGCAAGGTGTATCTTTTTTTCCTGAAATTCTTTCAGCAGATCACTAATTTTTTTATTCTCAGGTACATAAAATGCTGGTCTGAGCAGATCCTGCCATTTAAAATTTTTGTCCTTCCCTAAATGAGGCAATAAATCCTTGATATAAAGAAGTCCTTTGATATTGTCAAAAGATTCTTCATAAGCCGGTATTCTCGAATACCCCGATTCAAGAATTACTTCAAGCAATTTCTTAAAATTAATTTCTGTGTCAATAGCTATTACATCTGTTCTGGATTTCATAATTTCCTTAACCTCAATATCTCCGAATTTTACAATTCCTTTAAGAATTTTGGTGTTTTCACCCGCTACATCCTCACCTGCAGTAATATCAATAGCCTCTGAAAGTTCATTCATTGAGATCTGATGTTTTCTTTTTGAAAGTCGTTTATCAATTACTGAGGTTGACCTGACTAAAACCGAACTTA